>DATBXG010000670.1:0-8301 GCA_036514415.1 Paraburkholderia sp. | reverse complement strand
GGAACGTGGCGGACTTGGCGCGGCCCAGCTTGGTGCCAGTCAGGTCGTCGACGATGTCGAACGGAATGCCGAACTTCTCGGCTTCGGCAAACACGGCCAGGATCGAGAAGATACCGACGCGGTTGGCGATGAAGTTCGGCGTGTCCTTCGCGCGCACCACGCCCTTGCCCACGACGCTCGTGAGGAACGATTCGAGCTGGTCGAGAATCTCCGGCTGCGTCTGCGCGGTCGGGATCAGCTCGACCAGGTGCATGTAGCGCGGCGGATTGAAGAAGTGCACGCCACAGAAGCGCGCCTTCAGTTCGGCGTCGAAGCCCTCGGACAACGACGTGATCGACAGGCCGGAGGTGTTGCTCGCGAAAATCGCGTTCGGGCCGAGGTGCGGCGCGACCTTCTTGTAGAGGTCGTGCTTCCAGTCCATGCGCTCGGCAATCGCCTCGATCACCACGTCGCATTCCGCGAGCTTCGCGATGTCGTCTTCGTAGTTCGCGGGCGTGATGTATTGCGCGTCGTCCTTCACGCCGAACGGCGCGGGCGAGAGCTTCTTGAGCGTCTCGATCGCCTTCAGCGCGATGGCGTTCTTCGGGCCTTCCTTCGCGGGCAAATCGAACAGCAGCACGGGCACGCGGGCGTTGATGAGATGCGCGGCGATCTGCGCGCCCATCACGCCGGCGCCTAGTACGGCCACCTTGCGAATATTGAGATTGCTCACGTTGTTCCTCCAGCGGATATGCAATGTCGAGCGGATTTGGGATTTTTTGCGGCGCGGAACGGCCGGTTGTTGTTCTTGCCGGGGCGCCGCTTCCGGGCATTCGGTGTTTCAGCGCCGCGCGCGCTCGCGAGCAAGCAAGCGGCGCGCGCAGCGTGAGCGCTTAGAACAGCGCTTCGTCGACTTCCATCAGCGTCTTCGAACCCGCGCGCGCCTGGCGGATCGACGTGGCCGTTTCGGGCAGCAGCTTCGCGAAGTAGAAGCGCGCGGTGGCCAGCTTCGACTTGTAGAACGGATCGCCCGAGCTTTCCTTGTCGAGCGCGATGCGCGCCATGCGCGCCCAGAAGTACGCGAACACGAGGTGGCCCGCCGTGCGCAGATACGGCACCGCGGCCGCGCCCACTTCGTCGGGGTTCTGCATGGCCTTCATGCCGATTTCCATCGTGAGCTTCTGCATCTTGTCGCCGATGTCGGCGAGCGGATTCACGAACTCCTGCATCTCCGGCTTGATGCCTTCGGCTTCGACGAAATCCGTCACGAGCTTGCCGAACTTCTTGAGCTTCGCGCCCATGTCGCCCAGCACCTTGCGGCCCAGCAGGTCGAGCGACTGGATCGTGTTGGTGCCTTCGTAGATCTGGTTGATGCGGGCGTCGCGCACGTACTGCTCCATGCCCCACTCGGAGATGAAGCCGTGGCCGCCGTACACCTGCATGCCGAGGTTGGTGCTCTCGAAGGCGTTGTCGGTGAGGAAGGCCTTGATGATCGGCGTGAGCAGCGCAACGAGGTCCGCGGCTTCCTTGCGCTCGCTTTCGTCGCCGTGCGAAAGCTCCTTGTCGATCTGCAGCGCGGACCAGTACGTGAACGCACGCGCGCCTTCGGCCCATGCCTTCTGCGTGAGCAGCATGCGGCGCACGTCCGGATGCACGATGATCGGGTCAGCCGCCTTTTCGGGTGCCTTCGGGCCGGTCAGCGCGCGCATCTGCAGGCGCTCCTTCGCATACGTGAGCGAGTTTTGATACGCGATTTCGGTGAGGCCGAGACCCTGCATGCCAACGCCCAGGCGAGCGGCGTTCATCATCACGAACATGGCGTTCAAGCCCTTGTTCGGTTCGCCGACGAGCCAGCCCTTCGCGCCGTCGAGGTTCATCACGCAGGTGGCGTTGCCGTGAATGCCCATCTTGTGCTCGATCGAGCCGCACTTGATGCCATTGCGTTCGCCGATTGCGCCCGCTGCCGTGGGGATGAACTTCGGCACGACGAAGAGCGAGATGCCCTTGGTTCCCGGCGGCGCGTCCGGCAGCCGAGCGAGCACGAGATGGATGATGTTCTCGGCCATGTCGTGCTCACCGCTCGAGATGAAGATCTTCGTGCCGGTGATTGCATACGAGCCGTCGCTGTTCGGCTCGGCCTTCGTGCGCAGGATGCCGAGGTCGGTGCCGCAGTGCGGCTCGGTCAGGCACATGGTGCCGGTCCACACGCCTTCGACCAGCTTCGGCAGCCAGGCCTTCTGGAGTTCGGGCGTGCCGTGCGCGTGCAGACACTCGTAGGCGCCATGCGAGAGACCCGGATACATGGTCCACGCCTGGTTCGCCGAGTTCAGCATTTCGTAGAGGGCGTTGTTCACGAACGCGGGCAGGCCCTGGCCACCGTATTCGGGATCGCAGCCGAGCGCCGGCCAGCCGGCTTCGACATACTGCCTGTACGCTTCCTTGAAGCCAGTCGGCGTGGTGACGACGCCGTCACCGGCGTAGGTGCAGCCCTCACGGTCGCCGACCTGATTCAGCGGAAACAGCACCTCGGAGCAGAATTTGCCGGCTTCTTCGAGCACCTGATTGATGGTGTCGGCATCGAGGTCGGCGTGCTTCGGCATCTGCTTCACTTCGCCTTCCACGTTCAGCAGCTCGTGCAGCACGAACTGCATGTCGCGCAGCGGCGCGGTGTACTGTCCCATGTCTTCTCTCCAAAAATTCGAGCTTCGGGTCCCGCGCGCCGCCGCGACTTCGATGGTGCGGCCAGGCGCTACTGGGTCTCGCTCTGATACGAAACGATCAGCCTCTCGAACGCGGCCCACGTATGCTCGACCGCGTCCGGCAGATGCAGGAAGCGGCCGTCATGATGCAGGCCAAGCGTCACGCTATACAGTTCGAAGAGCATCAGCGCAGGGTCGGTGTCCCTGCGCAAGTGCCCTTCCTCGATTGCCTGCGAAATGGCCCTCAGCAGCGCCGCGCGCCACATCGACACGCTCGCCACGAGCGTCTCGCGCACCTGGCTGTCAGCACGGTCGTCGTACTCGACCGCGCCGCTGATGTAGATGCAGCCGGTCGTGACTTCGTGGATGCGCTTCTCGAACCATCGTGAGAGCATCGCACGCAGACGCGGCAAACCGCGGGGTTCGCGCAAACTCGGAAAGAAGACTTCTTCCTCGAATCGACGGTGGTACTCGCGCACCACCTCGACCTGCAGGTCTTCCCGAGACCCGAAGTGAGCGAAGACGCCACTCTTGCTCATCTGCATGCGCTCGGCGAGCAGGCCGATGGTCAGTCCTTCCAGTCCATCGCGTCCTGCCAGGTCGAGTGCTGCATCCAGAATGGCGGCTCGTGTCTGTTCGCCTTTTCGCATAGCTTTCTTTACCGTAACGATGTGGCCGCGATGTTGCCGTCAACTACTCGTCAACTGCTTACATCAGGGCTCGAATTAAATCGAACGGCCGTACTATTGTTGAGGACAGCCGTCCGCGAAACAAGGACTTTATTAGAAACCGATTTCTAACCGGCACTCTAATTTTCGGGGTTCGTGCACCGCGCGCAAGCCGACATTCTCTCGATTGCACGTGCGGTGATTCGTATGGCAGGCGCATCGTGCCGACGACGCTTTCCAGCGGCTTGCTTTCGCCTTTCTCGTTCTAGTCGTAGCCGCCCACGGTGATGAGCTTCATGAGCGCGCGATAGAACGCCCACGCCAGCCAGTTCACGGCGCGCTCGTGCCACGGCCGCGCCTCGTAACGCGTGCGGTCGATCTGCACGGACTCGCCGAACGCCGCGAGAATCTCGCCGCGCAGCTGCTCGATCTGCGGATGCTCCACGAGCAGCACGTTCGCCTCGTTGTTGAGTACGAGGCTGAGTGCGTCGAGGTTCGAGGAACCCACGGTGCCCCAGCTCGAATCGACGACGGCCACCTTGCCATGGAGCATCGTTTTCTCGTACTCGGCAATCTGTACGCCCGCACTGAGCAGCTGGTGGTAGAGGAACGGCACCCCGTAGTCGAGCACCTTGAATTCCTTTCGTCCGACGAGAAGCCTGACTGCCACGCCGCGCTCCGCGGCCGAAACGAGCGCGCGCCGCAGCCGCCGGCCCGGCATGAAGTACGGATTGGCGAGCAGCACTTCCTTGCGCGCCTCGCCGATGGCGTCGAGATAGGCCTTTTCGATGGCGCGCCGGTTCACCACGTTGTCGCGCGCGACGAACGCCACGCACGGCACGTGCGCCGTGCGCGGGTCGCGCACGCTCGCGCGCAGGCGTTCGCGCAGCCGCGTGAAAAAGCGCCTCGCGCGAGGCGAGCGTGCGGTGGGCGTCAACGCTCGCAGCGCGTCGTCCACGATCTGCGTGGGGCGGCTAGCCGTATGGCCGGTCGGATGGGGCGACATGAAGCCCGCGCTTGCGGGTACGCCCGGCCAGAGCGCCCCGGGCAGCGGCGGACGGTAGCCTAGCCGGATACGCCGCCACTGCTGCTCGATCGCGAGTCGCACGTCCACGACCACGGGACCGTGCAGTTCGACGGCGAAATCCCAGCGCGGATACGGCAGCTTGCGGCCGTCCTGCTCGATATCGTCGATCACGTTGATGCCGCCGCACCAGGCGAACTGGTCGTCGATCACGGCGAGCTTGCGGTGCGTGCGCGAAAAGCCGAAGCGGCCGAAGATGTGCGGGTTGTAGACGCGGTGTTCGACGCCCCCGCCCGGCCAGGTCTCGAAGAGCGGAATGCGCGGCGAGCCGATGCCGTCGGTGATGACGCGCACGCGCACGCCACGCGCCGCCGCGCGCATGAGCGCATCTGAGAGCGAGCGGCCGATGTCGTCGTCGCAAAAGATATAGGTTTCGAGCGCGACGTCGCGCGTGGCGGTGTCGATGCGCGCGATCATCGCGCCGAAGAGATCCGCGCCCGAGCCGAACAGGCGCACGTCGTTGCCGCTCGTGAAGCGGTAGCGCGAACGATAGCGCCGGCCAAGCAGCGCCTCGCGCAGCCTCACGACGCGTTGCGATTCAATGCCGGGATCGGTGCTGGTCTCGCTCATTTTCGGCTCAACTGCGGCCCTTCACGTCCGTCATGTCCGTCACGTCCCTCGCGCAGCCGCCCGGGCAGTTGAAGGATGGCGTCGCGGTTCGACCACGAGAAGCACTTCGCCGCCGCTTCCTCGTAAGGCAGCCACAGATAAGCCGTATGCTCGCGCGGCGCGAGCGTGACGACTGTGCCCGCGGGCACCTCGAGGCTGAACCAATGCTCGGTGTTGCGCGTGACGCCGGGCGCATAGCGATGCCGCCAGACGGGGTAGATTTCGTACTCGATCTCGTGACGCCAGTCGAGCAGCGCCGCTTGCGGTACGCCATCGGTGCCGACGGCAATGCCCGTCTCCTCGCCCACTTCGCGCACGGCGGTTTCGGCGAATGGCTCGTCGAGGCGATCCTTCGAACCGGTGACCGACTGCCAGAAGCCAGGACGGTCGGCGCGTTCGATGATCAGGACCTCCAGTTGCGGCGTATGGATGACGACGAGTACGGATTCCGGAATCTTCGGCGGCTTCTGCATGGTGATGGAGCGAGGGGGGAACGCGCGCTGCGCGCTTGCGGCGCGTCTCAAGGTAATTTAACGCAAAAAGCAAAAAAGGCGCACGATGCGCCTTTTTTGTTGTTGCGATGCAAAAGCTCGCGGGGTGCGCCGGGCGGTCCGCCCAGCGCCGTGGTGCTTACTGCGCCGTCTTCTGCTCGGGCTGACGCAGACGGATGTGCAGTTCGCGAAGCTGCTTCTCGTCCACCGGGCTCGGCGCCTGCGTGAGCAGACACTGCGCGCGTTGCGTCTTCGGGAACGCGATCACGTCGCGGATCGAGTCGGCGCCGGCCATCATCGTGACGATGCGGTCCAGGCCGAACGCAATACCGCCGTGCGGCGGCGCGCCGTACTGGAGAGCATCCAGCAGGAAGCCGAACTTCGCGCGCGCCTCATCCGGACCGATCTTGAGCGCGCGGAACACCTTGCTCTGCACCTCTTCCTGATAGATACGCACCGAGCCGCCGCCGATTTCCCAGCCGTTCAGCACCATGTCGTAAGCCTTGGCGAGGCAGCGGCCCGGATCCGTTTCGAGGTATTCCAGGTGCTCGTCCTTCGGGCTCGTGAACGGGTGGTGCGCCGCCACGTAGCGGTTTTCTTCCTCGTCGTACTCGAACATCGGGAAGTCGATGACCCACAGCGGCTTCCAGCCCTTCTCGACGAGGCCGTTGGCCTTGCCGAACTCCGAGTGGCCGATCTTCAGGCGCAGTGCGCCGAGGCTGTCGTTCACGACCTTCGCGCGGTCTGCCGCGAAGAAGATGATGTCGCCATCCTGCGCGCCGGTGCGCTCGAGGATCGCGGCAATCGACGCGTCGTGCAGGTTCTTGACGATCGGGCTTTGCAGACCGTCACGGCCCTTCGCCGCTTCGTTGACCTTGATCCACGCGAGACCCTTCGCGCCGTAAATGCGCACGAATTCCGTGTAGCCGTCGATGTCGCCACGCGAAAGCTCGCCGCCCTTCGGCACGCGCAGTGCCGCGACGCGGCCGTCCTTCGTGTTGGCCGGTGCGCTGAACACCTTGAAGTCGACGTCCTTCACCGCGTCGGTCAGCTCGGTGAATTCGAGCTTCACGCGCAGGTCCGGTTTGTCCGAGCCGAAGCGGCTCATTGCTTCGGAGTACGGCATGATCGGGAACTTCGCGTCGAGCTCGACGCCGATCGTTTCCTTGAACACGTGACGCGCCATGTCTTCGAACAGGTCGCGGATTTCCTGCTCGCCGAGGAACGACGTTTCGCAGTCGATCTGCGTGAATTCGGGCTGACGGTCGGCACGCAGGTCTTCGTCGCGGAAGCACTTGACGATCTGGTAGTAGCGATCGAAGTTCGCGACCATCAGCAGCTGCTTGAAGAGCTGCGGCGACTGCGGCAGCGCGAAGAACTGGCCCGCGTTCACGCGCGACGGCACGAGGTAGTCGCGCGCGCCTTCCGGCGTGCTCTTCGTGAGCATCGGCGTTTCGATGTCGATGAAGCCGAGCGCGTCGAGATACTTGCGCACGGCCATCGTCACGCGATAGCGCAGGCGCAGGTTGTGCTGCATCTGCGGACGGCGCAGGTCCAGCACGCGATGCGTGAGACGCGTGGTTTCCGAGAGGTTGTCGTCGTCGAGCTGGAACGGCGGCGTGACCGATGCGTTGAGCACCACGAGCTCGTGGCACAGCACTTCGATCTTGCCGCTCGTGAGGTTTGCGTTGACCGTGCCTTCCGGACGATTGCGAACGACACCCTTGACCTGCACGCAGAATTCGTTGCGCACGCCTTCGGCGATCTTGAACATCTCCGCGCGATCCGGATCGCAGACGACCTGGACGAGGCCCTCGCGGTCGCGCAGGTCGATGAAGATGACGCCGCCATGGTCACGGCGGCGATGCACCCATCCGCACAGCGAAACAGTTTGGCCCAGCAGCTGTTCGGTCACCAGACCGCAGTATTCAGATCTCATCGACATGATGTTCGTCTTTCGTTATGCATGAATGAACGGGAGCGGCGCGCGGCGCGCGTCGTCCGGTATTAAAGCGGAGGATCAATGGGGCGGCGTGGAGAGGTTGCCGGCGCGACCACGCCCATCGAAACAATATACTTGAGCGCGGCGTCGACGGTCATGTCCAGCTCGACGACCTCGCTCTTCGGCACCATCAGGAAAAAGCCCGACGTGGGATTCGGCGTAGTCGGCACATACACGCTCACGTGATCTTCCTGCAGGTGGTTGACCACGTCGCCGCCCGGAATGCCGGTCAGAAACGCGATCGTCCACGAACCCTTGCGCGGGTACTCGATCAGGAGTGCCTTGCGAAATGCATTGCCGTTGCTCGAAAGCAGTGTATCGGAAACCTGCTGGATGCTGCCGTACAGCGGTCCGATGATCGGAATGCGGCGCACCAGCGCGTTCCACCACTCCACCAGCTTCTGGCCGATGAAGTTCTGCGTGAGCAGGCCCACCACGAAGATGAACGCGAGCGTGAGCACCGCGCCAAGCCCCGGGAGGCGCATGTGGAACATGCGCTCCGGCCGCCACGATTCGGGCAGCAGAAGCAGCGTCTGATCCATCGTGCCGATGACGAGGTTCAGCACCCACAGCGTGATGGCCAACGGCACCAGCACCAGCAGGCCAGTCAGGAATACCGATTTGAGCGTCGCTTTCTTGATCGTCATGTACACCGCCAAGCGGGCCGCGCACGGCATACGGGCTGCCGGCGGGGCAATGGCGCGGCGCGATCCGCAAGAATCGCGCCGCGGGTTTTCAGGTCGAGGCTGCCGTGCTGGTCGTGCCCGGC
>DATBXG010000669.1:0-9596 GCA_036514415.1 Paraburkholderia sp. | reverse complement strand
CCGGCCGCAGGATGAAGAGGCGCGAAATATTCATCGGCGCGGGGTCCGGATTCTAGCCGGCTTGCGAGGCCGCGGCGCTCGCGTCGGAGGCGTTCGACGCCGTCGCGCCAGGCTCGCTCGCCGCGCCAGGCGCGCTGCCGTGATGCGGCGCGCTCGCTGCGCCCGCGCCACTTGCGGCGCCCGCATGGGTGGCGGGCCTGGGTCCCGCGGGCTGGATTTTCGCGCCGTCGTTGAGGCGGTCGAGGCCGTCGGTCACGACACGCTGGCCCGCCTGCAGGCCGGCCGCCATCACGGTGTAGCGGCCGTCGCTCGGCCCGAGCGTGACCTTGTGGACCGACACGGTGTTGTCGGCGTTCACGAGGTAGACGTAGTCGCCCGGCGCGCCGGTCTGCACGGCCGGCGTGGGCACGAGCACGGCGTTCTGCAGCGTGTCGACGAGCAGCTTCACGTTGACGAACTCGTTGGGAAAGAGCGCCTCGTCGTCGTTGGGCAGGCTCGCGCGCAGCGTGACCGTGCCGGTGGCCGTGGCCATCTGGTTGCTGAGCGCGAAGAGCGTGCCGGTGGCGAGCTGGCGCGTGTTGTCGCTGCTGTACACGGTCACCGGCAGCTTCGCGCCGGCGTTGACGCGCTGGAGCACGCTGCCGAGCGCGGTTTGCGGGATCGCGAACTGCACGGTGGTGGGCTTCATCGTCGTGATGACGGCGATGCCGGTCGAGCTGGACGACGTCACATAGTTGCCCGGGTCGACGAGCCGCAGGCCCACGCGGCCCGACACCGGCGCGGTGATGCGGCAGTAGATGAGATCGAGTTCGAAGAGCCTCACGTTGGCCTTATCGGCCTGCACCGAGGCTTCATACTGCATGACAAGAAACTTCTGGTCCATGTAGGTCTGCTCGGCGATCGACCGTTTCTCGTTCAACTGCGTATAGCGCGCGAGGTCGACACGCGCCTGGGCGAGCAGCGCCTGGTCCTTGGCGAGTTGCGCGAGCGCCTGTTCCTTGCTGATCTCGTACTGGCGCGGATCGATCTGCGCGAGGAACTGCCCCTTCACGACATCCTGGCCTTCCTTGTAGCCCACCTCGATGAGGTAGCCGCTGATTTGCGGCAGCACCGTGATCGTGGCAAGGGGCGTGATGGTGCCGAGCGCACTGAGCGTCACGGGCATGGGACCCAGTGTCGCGGCGGCCACGGTGACGACCTGCGGCGCGGCGCCGTGCTCAGTCTTCTTGTTGCGCAAGACATGCACGATCACGAGCGCGATCAGCACGATCACGACGATGGCGAGAATGAGCGTGCTGCGCCCGCGGCGCTTCGGCGCTTGCGGCGGAGGAGCGGGCGGGGTCGGCGAGGGTGGCTGGGGCGCGGGTTGCGTCTGCGGGACGTCGCTCATGCCTGCCTCCGGGAGATCGAACCGCCGCGTGTGTCGGCGCGGCTCATGCGTTGCGAAAACGATGAAGAGTGAAACCATGCCGGCGCGCGCAACGGCTTGGCCGCCGCAGCATGCTGCCGGTGACTGTCGGGTCGCTGCATACGTATTCTCTTTCTTGATTGTTATGCCGTCGAAGCTGGGCCTTGCCGCGCAGCAAAGGCCGAGACTCGCAGTCTAACCAACTCGTGCGCCAATTTCGAAACGTAGGTGATTTGAAAGGTTTTCGCGCGTTACAGCGCGCGGCGCTGGTGATTTGCCGTTACATAGAGCAAGCCACGAGAAAGGCACCCTGGCATTTCTCCGTACGTAGTTTTGGAGACTCGACGGCGCTATTCTGGACTGCTACCTTGCGCGGCGCAGATGCACCCGCGACGTCGATCACGTTCGCGGGGCGACGCGACCGGACCGTCCGCGGCACTACTGAGCGTCGCGGTGCGGGCCTGGACCACCACCCTTACCCAGAACCCAGGGGGAACCCCATGAAAAAGATGTTTGCAGCCGTGTCCGTCGCCTTGTTCGCCGCAACCGCCGCTTCTGGCGCATTCGCGGCAGATACCATTCGATTCGGTGTCGATGCGAGCTATCCGCCGTTCGAATCGAAAGCGCCCGACGGCAAGCTGGTCGGCTTCGACATCGACCTCGGCAACGAGATTTGCCATCGTCTGGACGCGAAGTGTGTGTGGATCGAGAACGACTTCGACGGCATGATCCCGGCGCTGAAGGCGCGCAAGTTCGACGGCGTGCTCTCGTCGATGTCGATGACGCCCGCGCGCGAGGAGCAGATCGCGTTCTCGGCGAAGCTGTTCAACACGCCCACGCGCCTCGTCGCGAAGACGGGCTCGGGCATCAAGCCGACGGCCGAATCGCTGAAGGGCAAGCGCGTGGGCGTCGAGCAGGGCACGATCCAGGAAGCCTATGCGAAGGCGCACTGGGCGACGGCCGGCGTCGAAGTGGTCCCGTACCAGAATCAGGACCAGGTCTATCAGGACCTGCTGGCCGGGCGCGTGGACGGGGCGCTGCAAGACGCCGTGCAGGCCGATATCGGCTTCCTGAAGACGCCGCGCGGCAAGGACTTCAGCTTCGCGGGCGGCGATCTCGAGGACCCGGCGACGCTCGGCAGCGGCGCCGGCATCGGCCTGCGCAAGGAGGACACGGCGCTGAAGACGAAGATCGACGGTGCGATCGCCGGCATGATCAAGGACGGCACGTACAAGAAGATCGAGAAGAAGTACTTCGATTTCGACGTGTACGGGAAGTAATGCGCGGGAAGTGATGCGCAGGAAGTGATGCGCGCACGGCGCGGGAGCGGATGACCCGCGCTCGCGTCGTGCCGCCGTCATATCGCCGTCATGAAATAGATTGCAGAAATGCTTGTTTGCGTGCGAGCGCCTCACTGTCTAGATTGGAGGTGTTCAATGCATCGCAAGGAGCACGCAATGTCAAAGCTGTCGATGCCGGCGTGGTTCTCGCGGCACGTGCTCGCGCGCGGCCGCGCTCATTTGCCGCCCAGCGCGCCGCAAGCCTCGCGCGAACCCGAGCAGCTCGAGCGGATCGCCACCTACGCACGGGCTGGTTACTTCAATATGGGCTATACGCCCGACATGTTTCCGCTCGTCGGCGACTTGCCGCCGCATTGAGGCGCTCGAGGCGCGTACCGCATCAGCTCGATCGCCTCACTGCGCCGCGCTTTCTCCCGTGACCCCCAGCCGAAGCCGACGTCGGCCGACGGATTGTTGATCACCGCGCGGCGCAGCATGGCAAGGCGGCGGTCGGACGCGCCGGGCAGTGGGATGCGCACCAGCCCATTGATCTCGAACACCTCGCCGCGTTCGCTCAAGCGCTGGCTATTGCGTTCGGCCAGCGCGAACCGCATGTGCCGCGTTTCTGCGCACTGCGACACGCACGGGTAATATGGGGCGATTTACGGGCCGCGCGCCCGCGCCCCGCATTCCCCGCTCATGAACGCATCCGATCCTGCCTTGCAAGACGAAAGTCCCGAGGACCTGCTGGGCCTGTATAGCCGCGGCGCCGGCCGCGCGCGCGAATGGTGGCGCGTCACGCTTTCCGGGCGCGCGCACATGTATCGCATCGAGCACGGTCAGGGCGAGCACGACGAGGTCAACATCGACACCGTCGTCGATCTCGACAATCTCGAAGCCAAGCTGCTCAAGTGGCGCCGCGAGGGCTTCGTTTCCGGAACGCAACGCGCCGATGAAGTGCGCGCCGCACAGGCGGGCAGTGCGTTTGCCGGCGCCTTGCAGCAGGCCGCCGCGTCGGCGCGTGCGGCACGTGTAGAGCGTACCGCCCAGGCCGCCCAGCGCGTTCCGGCGAACACCGCCGCCACGGTGCGCATTGGCGGCGTGGACCTGCCGCGCGGCGAGCCGAACGCGCTGGTGCCGCGCGTGAACGCGGCCTACCTCTTCACGGAGCGCGGCGACGACATCGTTCAGGACATCGTAGAGAATCGCCGCGTGATGCTGATCGGGCATACGGGCTCGGGCAAGACGAGCTTCGTCGAGCAGGTGGCCGCGCGTTCGGACTATGGCGTGCTGCGCGCGAACATGAACGGCCAGACGACGATCGGCGACTTCGTGGGCTTCTGGATCGTGAAGGGCGGCGAGACGATCTGGGTGGACGGCGTGCTGCCCATGGCGATGCGCGAGGGCTACTGGCTCATCATCGACGAACTCGATTTTGCCGAGCCGTCCATCCTTGCAGTGCTCACCGCCGTGCTCGAGCCGAACGGCCGCCTGCTGCTCAAGGAGCGCGGCAACGAGATCGTCGTGCCGCATCCGTCGTTCCGTCTTTTCGCCACCGCGAACGCCGCGGGTGCGATGAGCGCATACCGCCATCTGTATCAGGGCGCGAATCTGCTCAACGAAGCATTTCTCGACCGCTGGCGTGTCTATCTCTTCGACTATCTCCCAGCTGAAGAGGAGACCGAAGTATTGCTGCGCACGCTGCCGCGGCTCACGCGGCCGCTCGCGCAGACGCTCGCGGCCATTGCCGCCGACTGCCGCGCCGCGTTCGCGCGTGAAGACCTGGCGAGTGCGTTCTCCACGCGGCGTCTCATCGACTGGGCCGAACTGATGCTGCGCACGGGCGACGTCGAGCGCGCGGCGGGCCCGGCGATCTACGCGAAGGTGAGCGCGGACGATGCGGCGCTTATCCGCAGCATCGTCCGTCATCACGTGATCTTCGACGCGTGAGCGCGGAGGCAGCCGTGTCCGTCGTGTCCACTTCGCGTGCCGAAACGGAAGGCTTGATCGCGCGCGGCGACGCCGAGGGCGCGCTCACCCGGCTCGCACACGTGCTGACCGGTGACACGCGCGTGAGCGTGGCGTTCGGCGCGGGCGAGCCGCGCGTGGAAGGCGAGCGCTTCGTGCTGCCCGCACGCCTGGCAGACACCGCAGCGAGCGAGCCCGCGGGTGAGGCCGCACTCCTTGGCGCGCTCGATCTGCTGGCCGCACGCCGTCGCTACAGCGAAGCGGCGCGCCTCGATACGCCGCAGGCCGGTGTGACGGGGCGCATCGCCCAGGCCATCGAGGACCGCCGCGTACTCGCGCAGCTCGCCTTGGCTTACCCAGGCGCGCGACGCTACGCGGCCAAGTGGCGCGCGCAGCGTGGCGCAGCAGTCGCGCGCCGCTGGCCGGCGCTGGCGTGGCGCGAGCGGCTCGCATGGGCGATCGAGCGCACGCTATGGCACGAAGCGGACGAAGCGGACGAAGCGCCGGGCGTCGCGGAGCGCGATGCCATGGCGCTCGCCGCCGCGCTGCGCGCGATCGACGGCCCGCTCGACGCGGCGCGCGCGAGTCAATCGACGCAGGCCAGCGTGCGTGCCGCCGCGGCGATCGTGGCGAGCGTGCGCTCGCTCGCGTCGCGCGGCGCGAACAACATGATGCAGACCGCGGGACCGGCCGAAGGGCTCGACGAGGAAGCGGCGCGGCTCGCGCAAGCCATGGACGAATTCGGCGCCCAGGACGAAGTCGAGCCGCCGGGCGGCGCCGCGCAGGCCGACGACGCTCGCGACGGTGACGAAGGCGCACTGGCGCACGCATCGACCGAATCCGACTCCGCGGCCGGCGCGTCGCTTTCCGAAGCCGATGCGCCGCATGCCGCGGCGGCGCGTGCAGCGCGCGGCCCGACCCACGCGCGCCCGCGCTTGTCGATCCCGCTCACCACGGCCTTCGATGTCGTCAGCGACCTCACCGGCCGCGGCGACGCCACCGCGTGGCGCAAGCTGCGCGCGCTGGCGCGCGCGGAGACCGGTGCGCTCAAGACCCACCTCGAGCGCGTGCTCAAGGCTGACGAGCTGACTCACTGGAAGCGCGAGCAGGAGCGCGGGGAGATCGATCGCGCGGCGCTCGCGCGCCTTGCCGCCTCGCGCGGCTACCGTACGCCATTTCGCGTGGCGCGTCATGCGAGCGGCCGCGACACGGTCGTCACGCTGCTGCTCGACCTGAGCGGCTCGATGGCGGGCCGCAAGATCGAGCTTGCGCGCCTGTGCGCGGCGGCACTGGCCGACGCGCTCACGCAACTGGCCTTCGATTCGGAAGTGCTCGGCTACAGCTCGATCGAAGCCCCCGAGATGCGGGCGCACTACGAGCGCGAGCGCGCGGCGGGCGCGGATCTGCGAGCTTATAACCGTTTCGTGGAGCGGCTGGATTTGCGCGTGTTCAAGCGCTTCGGCTCGCGCGACCTGAGCGGGCTCGCGGCCATCGATTGCGGCCACGAGAACCCCGACGGCGAAGCGCTCGCGTGGGCCGCCGCGCGGCTCGGAGCGCGCAAGGCGCGGCGGCGGCTCCTGTTGGTGCTCTCGGACGGCTATCCCGCGACGGGCGACGGCGACCCGGCCGTGCTGCGCACCGACCTGCTCGCGCGCGTGCAGGCGGTGCAGGAGCAGGGCATCGAAATCGTCGGCATCGGCATCCTCGACGATGCGGTCGAGGCTTTTTATCCGAACGCCGTGGTCGTGCGCAAGCTGCATGAGCTGCCGGCGATCGCGTTCGCGACATTGGGCCGTCTGCTGGCGGGGCGGCCATATTGAGCGCACAGGGGCGGCGGTGCACGGCGGTTTTCTTGCCGGACCCGGCGCGTTGCACTAACTTGAGTACGGAGGCGTTGCGACCTTCGCAAGCCGCCACCCACCCACGAATCCAGAAAGGTCATGCCAGGCCACGATTACCGACCCGTGGATTACGACCGCCTCTACTACCGGCTCGATCTGGAGCCGGGTGCGAGCGAGGCGGACATCAAGCACCACTATCGCCATCTTGCGCAGGTCCTGCATCCCGACAAGTGGCGGCACCCCACGGCCGCCTCGATGCGCTGGGCCGACGAGCAGTTCAAGCGCGTGAAGGAGGCGCGCGAGCTGCTGGAGGCATACTGGTCCGTGCATCACGTGGCGCCAGTGAGCCGCTCGGCGCTGAGCGCCGCGCAGGCCGAGCAGCTGCATGCGCAGATGCAGTCGCTGGTGGCGCAGCGCGAACGCGTGCGCGCCGAGCTCGATGCGCTGCGCACCGAGCGCACGCGCACGCTCGACGAGATCCAGCGCATGAGGACCGAGCGCGACACGCTGCACGGCGAACTCGCGGGGATGCGCGACGAGGGGCGCGAGGCCCGCGAGGCGCAGCCCGACGCCACGCCTCAAGCCGTCGATATGCCGTCACGTTCTGGCGGCGGCGTGCGCGATTTCCTGTTTGCAAAGCTCGACGATCCGTCGCGCGGCTGGCTCCTCACGCTTTCCGCGAGCGTGTTCGTCTGCATCGTCATCTACGTCGTCGCGCACCTGGCCGTGGGCCTGCTGCTCGCGCCGATCGCGCGCTTCGAGGCCGGGCGATGGCTCGCGCACGTGCTGCAGTGGGGGCTCGTCGCCGGCGGCGTAGTGCTGGCGTTCGGCTGGGGCTGGTCGCAGCGCACGCTGTACCGCGCCGGCCGGGCGGGCAGCGAGCACCCGGTGGCCTTGCCTGCCGATGAAACACGCCGGCGCGTGAGCGCGGCGTTGCGCCACGAGGCGCATTACGGCGCCGAGTGGAGCGTCGAATCGTACGAGGCCGCCCCCGACGACTCGCACTTCGCCTTGCGCGCCATGATGCGGTTCTCGCCCGGCTCGCAAGCGGGAACGCGGCGCCACATGGTCACGTTCCGCTGCCGGGCGCGTACGGCCGGGGCCGCGCAAACGGCGCTCGCGTATGACTTCTCCGTGGCTGCGCCCACCTGGTGGCTCGTTCCCGCGGCGCGCGTGGTGCGCGATCTGCGCAAGCGTCTCGACGCCGATCTCGGCGCGCCGCGCTGAAGCAGCGCTCACGGCCGACCCCTTTCAATCGACGACGAAAAGCTTCGCGCCGGCGCGCGTGTACGACTGGTGCGCCTCGGCGTCGTCGCCCACCTGATAGCTCATGCCCGCCGTGAGGACGAACTTGCGCCCGTCGTCGAGCGTGGTCTCGAGTTCGCCTTCGAGGCAGAACAGAATGTGCCCCTTCTTGCACCAGTGATCCGCGAGGTAGCCGGGCGAATAGTCGACCATGCGCACGCGAACCGGATTGGCCTCGCTTCCGAAAAAGCGCGTGCGCCAGGTGGCCACGCCCGTTTCGCCCTTGTGTTCCGTGGGCTCGACGCTGGCCCAGTCAGTCGTTCCGAAATGGAATGCGTCCATTTTCATGCGGTTTTCTCCTTGCTTCGAGTGTTGGGCGGCCGGTGGCCGGGCGCCGTCACAGATCTTCTTCCCCCGCACGCTCTCTTTCGTCCACGCGCTTCATATTGTCGAGCAGCTTGAGCAGATAGTGCAGCGTGTGCGTCATGTCATCCGACGAAAAATTGGCGAGCACATCTTCGTAGTACGCCTCGATTTTCGGTGTGGCCTGCGCAACCCATAGCTTGCGGCCCGGCTCGGTCATGCAAACGAGGCGCGAGCGGCGATCGCGTTCGTCCGGCTGGGTGCTCACATGGCCGTCGCGCTCCATGCGGCTGATCAGGCCTGAGAGATTCTGGCGGCTCACCATCAAATAGCGCGCGAGATCGCCCACGCTCATGCCCGGCTGCGCTTCCGGGCGGGAGAGTGCGCCGAGCACGGCCCATTGCTGCGTGGTCAAGCCCTCGGCCTCCACGGCGCGTGTGCCCGTTTTATGCAACATGTTTGCACATTGGTAGAGGCGGAAAAACAAGCGGTTGGCGAGATCGAAGCGACTTGTATCCTGTATTTTTCGACTTATTTGCAAGGGTTTCTCCTGGTGTTTCCGCGCTTGTCTTCGATCTGAGCGTTACCTAGTATACGTCAACATATTGACGTAATTCGAGGCAGGACCCGAAGGCGGGGCCCAGCGTCGAAGGCGTCTATGGTACTGCTCAACCGAATGGAGGAACACGGTGCGAAGACTCGAAGGCAAGACGGTCGTGGTGACGGGCGGCGGCGGCGGCATCGGCGGGGCGACCTGCCGGCGCTTCGCAGCCGAGGGCGCGCGCGTGGCGGTGTTGGACCTGTCGCTCGAAGCGGCGCTGAAGGTGGCCGGGGCGATTCACGAAACGGGTGGCCAGGCGCTGGCGCTGCGCTGCGACATCACGAACCGCGCGGAAGTGGACGCGGCGCTTCAGCAAGCCGAAGCCCGGCTCGGCCCCGTGGATGTGCTCGTGAACAACGCGGGCTGGGACGTGTTCCGCCCGTTCACGAAGACCGAACCGGCGCAGTGGGAGAAGCTCATCGCCGTCAACCTCACCGGCGCGCTCCACATGCATCACGCGGTGCTGCCAGGCATGGTCGAGCGCAAGCGCGGGCGCATCATCAACATCGCCTCGGATGCGGCGCGTGTGGGCTCGTCGGGCGAGGCGGTCTATGCGGCGTGCAAGGGCGGGCTCGTGGCGTTTTCGAAGACCATCGCGCGTGAGCATGCGCGCCATGGCGTCACGGTGAACGTGGTGTGCCCGGGCCCGACCGACACCGCGCTCTTCGCCGAATACAAGGAAGGCGCGGGCAACCCGGAAAAACTGCTCGAGGCGTTCCAGCGCTCCATCCCGCTTGGCCGCATCGGCCAGCCCGAGGATTTGCCGGGCGCCATCGTGTTCTTCGCGAGCGACGACGCGAGCTACATCACAGGGCAGGTCCTGAGCGTCTCGGGCGGCCTGACCATGGCGGGCTGACGAACCCGCTATCGATTATGAAACTCCAAAGACA
>DATBXG010000668.1:0-2681 GCA_036514415.1 Paraburkholderia sp. | reverse complement strand
CGACCACGTGCAGCAGAAGAACGCGAACCTCGGCCAGGTGCAGATGCTCGTGCTCGACGAAGCCGACCGCATGCTCGACATGGGCTTCCTGCCCGACCTGCAGCGCATCCTGAACCTGCTGCCGAAGGAGCGTCAGACGCTCCTGTTCTCGGCCACGTTCTCGGCCGAGATCAAGAAGCTCGCCGCGACCTACCTGCGTACGCCGCAGACCATCGAAGTCGCGCGCAGCAATTCCACCGCGACCAACGTCACCCAGGTCGTCTACGAAGTCGCCGAGGGCGACAAGACCGGTGCGGTCGTGCAGCTGATCCGCGACCGGGGCCTGAAGCAGGTGATCGTGTTCTGCAACAGCAAGATCGGCGCGAGCCGCCTTGCGCGCCTGATCGAGAAGCAGGGCATCGTCGCGGCGGCGATTCACGGCGACCGCTCGCAGAGCGAGCGCATGCAGGCGCTCGACGCCTTCAAGCGCGGCGAGATCGAAGCGCTGGTGGCAACCGACGTGGCCGCGCGCGGTCTCGACATTGCCGAGCTGCCGGCCGTCATCAACTTCGACTTGCCGTTCAACGCCGAAGACTACGTGCACCGCATCGGCCGCACGGGCCGCGCGGGCGCGTCGGGCGACGCGCTGTCGCTGTGCAGCCCGAACGAGAAGAAGCAGCTCGCCGATATCGAGAAGCTCATCAAGCGGCCGCTCACGGTCGAGCGCCTCGTGGTCGACGTGCCGGTCGCGCATCACGAGGGCGGCAGCCGCCGCCGCGAGCGTGATGGCTACGAGAGCCGCGAGGGCCGTGGAGAGCGCGGCGCCCACCGGCGCGTGGCGTCGCACGAGCGCACGCATCATCACCGCGCACAGCCCATCGACGACTTCTTCCTGAAGCCCTACGAGCCCTCGCCGGGCGCACGCAGCAAGGCTGAGGACAAGCCCGCGAGCGCCGCGCCGCAAAAGCCGCAGTCGAAGCAGCCGCTCGCCGCGCTGCTGGGCGGTCTCGGGTCGTCGTGGCGCAACAAGCTGACGTCGTCTTCGTCGAGCTGAGTCCGGGCGCGCGCGACATCCGCGCGACGCAGTGGAAAGCGGCATGTCGCCTTGAACGACATGCCGTTTTTGTTTATGCAGCCGGTAATTGCGCGAGCCGCCGCTTCCAGGCGTCGATCGCTTCGGCCTGGAACGCTTCGAGCGTCGCTGGCGCGGGGTCGTGAAACGCGAGGCCCAGATGCCGCGCGGCGTCCATCAGCGCATCGAGAGGCCGTGAGGCATCGAGCGCTTGCGCGCCGGTCTGCTTCGAGAGCTTTTCACCTTCCTCGTTTGTGACGACAGGCACGTGCAGATACGCGGGCGTCGTCTCGCCGAGGCACTGCTGAAGCCAGATCTGCCGTGCGGTCGAGTCGAGCAGATCCGCGCCGCGCACCACGTGCGTGATGTGCTGTTCGGCATCGTCCACGACCACGGCGAGCTGGTATGCCCACTGGCCGTCCGCGCGCAGCAGCACGAAATCGCCGACCTCGGTCGCGAGGTCCTGTTGCTGGGGACCTTGCCAGCGGTCGTCGAAACGGATCAGCGCGGGATTGCCGTGCGCGCCCGCGGGATCGTCGTCCGGCACGCGCAGCCGCCACGCGCGCGCGCGCTTGCCGCGCAGACCGTCGCGGCAGGTGCCCGGATAGATCAGCGTGGTGTTGCGCTGGTGCGCGCGCAGCTGCGAATCGGCGATTTCCTTGCGCGTGCAGCCGCACGGGTAGACGTGACCGGAGGCGATCAGGCGGTCGAGCGCCGCGCGATACAGATCGGTGCGGCGGCTTTGCCACTGGGGCGGCTCGTCCGCGTGAAAGCCGAAGGCCTCCAGCGTCGCGAGGATGTCCTCGGCCGCGCCGGGCACGGTGCGCGGGCCGTCGATGTCCTCCACGCGCACGAGCCACGCGCCGCCATGCGCACGCGCGTCGAGCCAGCTCGCGAGGGCCGAGACGAGCGAGCCGAAATGCAGCGGGCCGGTGGGCGAAGGCGCGAAGCGCCCGCGATACCTTTGTGACGACACGCTCACGCGCGTCTTACGCAGCCTGCGCCGGGACAGCCGCAGCCGCGCCTGCGCGCTCCGGATGGCACGCCGGGCAGCTCTTGCCCGCCACATAGAGCGGCGAAGCCTGCTCGGCGGGCGTGACGACGGCGCGGCATGCGAAGCACTGCACGGTGTCGGTCGGATCGAGCTGCGGATTGAGCGCGGTGCGCTGGTCGAACACGAAGCAGTCGCCGTTGTAGTGCGCGCCGCCAACTTCCTCGAAGTACTTGAGAATGCCGCCTTCGAGCTGGTAGACGCTTTCGATGCCCACTTCCTTCATGTGGATCGCCGCCTTCTCGCAGCGGATGCCGCCCGTGCAGAACGACACGACCGTCTTGCCTTCGAGATCGGCGCGGTTCGCCTCGATCACGCCGGGGAATTCGCTGAACTTGCTGATGCGATAGTCGAGCGCCTGATCGAACGTGCCGACATCCACTTCGAACGCGTTGCGCGTGTCGAGCATGACGACGGGGCGGCCCGCGTCGTCGAAACCGCGGTCGAGCCATTCCTTGAGCACGACGGGCGCCACCGACGGCGCGCGGCCTTCTTCAGGGCGGATCGCGGGCTTCTTCATCGTGATGATCTCGCGCTTCAGGCGCACGAGCATGCGGTTGAAGGGCCGCGTTTCGGAGA
>DATBXG010000667.1:0-3742 GCA_036514415.1 Paraburkholderia sp. | reverse complement strand
CATGTCGCCGGGCGCGACGTGGCGCGCAAGCGTGGCGCCCACGCCAAACAGCATGGGGTCGCCGCTCGCGAGCACGCATACGGGCACGTTCGACGCGCGATGCGCCAGCAGCGCCTCGACGCTGAACGGCTGCGGCCACGGCTCACGCCGCGCGCGCACGCGCGCCGGCAGCATCGCGAGATGGCGCGCGCCGCCCGTCACGATGGCCGCGTCGAAGAGCGCGCGCCGCGCGTCGCGCCCGAGCCCCGCGTAGCCATCGTCGCCTATGCCCACCACCGTCAGCCATGCCTGCCTGCCCTGCATTCGTTCTCCCGCTTATCGCCTGATTCTCTGCGCCGCCACGGCCCCGCGACCCGATTGCGGGGCGGAGCGCGCCTGAAAACGGGCATAATACCGTGTCCGCCGGCGCCTTTAAGGCCCAAAAGCTTTGAGGCATAAAAGGGAACACAGCAAGCTGTGGCCGCCCCCGCGACTGTGAGCAGCGAGACCGCATCCACCCGAGCCACTGGTTTTACCGGGAAGGCCGATGCGGCCCACGACCTGCGAGCCAGGAGACCTGCCGGCCGAATATTCGTGCGAACCCATATCGGGCGGGGTGTACCGATACCGCAGCCGTTTCCCGCCTACCGCGCGGGCAGCGCGCCGCTCTCGCGCGATGCTTACCCGGTATTGCCTTGAAACACGAAACGAAGCCCGTCTCGCCCCTCGCTGCGCTCGCCGCGGTCCGCCCTTCGGCGTGCCCGGGGCTCGTACGCGTGGTCGCGGCGCGCGACGGCGGCCTGTGCCGCATCCGCCTCCCCGGCGGCGTGCTGAGCGCCGCGCGGACGCGCGCCCTCGCCGATGCCGCGCGGGCGCACGCAGGCGGCGTGCTCGAACTGACCAATCGGGCGAACGTGCAGATTCGCGGCGTGCGCGCGGGCGAGGAAGCGGCGTTGAGCGCCGCGCTGATCGGCGCGGGCCTGGGCCCCGCTGGCATCGACGCCGCGAGCCCGATCGAGCGCGCCTGCGCCGCCGACGAACTGCGCAACGTGATGCTGAGCCCGCTCGCGGGCCTCGACCCGAACGCTGCGAGCGACACGCCAGCACTCGCCGGGGCGCTCATCGACATGATGCAGCGCGAGCCGCGATTCGCCGCGCTCTCGCCGAAGTTCGCGCTGCAACTGGATGGCGGCGAGCGACTTGCGATGCTCGAGCATCCGCACGACATCTGGCTCGCCGCGCAGCCGCACGGCGCAACGGCGCGCTTCGTTCTGGGCCTTGCAGGCTGCCCCGGTGAGCCGCCGGTTGGCGCGCTCGCCGTTGAAGACGCTTGCACGTCGATCCGCGCGCTGCTGCATGCGTTCCTCGATCTCGCGGATGCGAACGCAACACGCATGCGCGACGTGCTGGCCGCGCACTCGCTCGAAGCGCTGCTGCAACGCGCGCAAGCGCATGGCGAATTCGCGTTGATGCGCGACGACGCCACGTTGCACGCATGGCGACGCACCGCGAGCGATGCCAGCTTCCGCCTCGGCGCTCACGTCTTGCACGCCGACGGCAGCGGCTACGTAGGCGCTCAGCCCGTGCTCGGCCGCATCGACGCGAAGACCCTGCATGCGCTCGCCGCCCTCGCGGAAGAAGCCGGCGACGCGACGCTGCGCGTGACGCCATGGCAGGGCCTGCTGCTGCCCAACGTGGCCGGGCGCGCCATGCCCGCCATGCTAGAACGCCTGCGCGCGCTCGGCCTCGTCTGCACACGCACGGAAGCGCTCGCGCGCCTCGTCGCCTGCACGGGCTCGACGGGCTGCGCGAAAAGCCGCGCAGACACGAAAGCCGACGCGCTGCGTCTCGCCGCCTTGCTGCCACGCGATGCAGAAGCCCACCTGAGCGGCTGCGAGCGCTCCTGCGCGGCCGCGCATCGCGCGCCGTTCACGCTGCTCGCAAGCGCGCCAGACCACTACGACCTGTACCGGCGCGACGACGGTAAAGCCGGCTTCGGCCAGCTCGTCGCGCCCAACCTGACGATCGAAGCTGCTGCGCTTGCACTCGCGCAGCCGCCCCGGAGTACCCACGATGTCTGATTACATCCGCGACGGCCAGGCGATCTATCGCGAGTCGTTCGCGACGATCCGCGCCGAAGCCGACCTCTCGCGCATTCCCGCCGACCTCGAAAAACTCGCCGTGCGCGTGATCCACGCGTGCGGCATGGTGGACGTGGTCGCCGACCTTGCATTTTCCGCGGGCGCGGGCGTTGCGGGCCGCACGGCCCTCGCGAACGGCGCACCGATTCTCTGCGACGCGAAAATGGTCGCTTACGGCATCACGCGCACCCGCCTTCCCGCGGACAACGCCGTGATCTGCACGCTCGACGACCCCGCTGTGCCTGCGCTCGCGCGCGAGATGGGCAACACGCGCTCGGCGGCTGCGCTCGAGCTGTGGCGGCCGCACCTCACGGGCAGCGTGGTCGCGATCGGCAACGCGCCCACCGCGCTCTTCCATCTGCTCGACATGATCGCCGCCGGCGCGCCGCGCCCCGCGCTCATCCTGGGCTTTCCCGTGGGCTTTGTCGGCGCGGCGGAGTCCAAGGCGCAGCTCGCCGCCGAAAGTCATGGCGTGCCCTTCGTCGTCGTGCATGGCCGCCGCGGCGGCAGCGCAATGGCCGCCGCCGCCGTCAACGCACTCGCTTCGGAGACCGAATAAATGACCCGCAAAGGCGTTCTGCACGGCATTGGCGTCGGCCCCGGCGACCCCGAGTTGCTCACGCTCAAGGCGCTGCGGCTGCTCAAGGCCGCCCCCGTGGTCGCCTATTTCGTGGCCAAGGGCAAGAAGGGCAATGCGTTCGGCATCGTCGAAGAGCATCTCGAAGCGCAACAGGAACGCATGCCGCTCGTGTACCCCGTGACGACCGAGGCGCTCGAGCCGCCACTCTCGTATGAAGCGATCATCGCGGACTTCTACGACGGCGCCGCGGAAATGGTGTCGCGCCATCTCGACGCGGGACGCGACGTGGCCGTGATCTGCGAGGGCGATCCGTTCTTCTATGGCTCGTACATGTATCTGCACGACCGGCTCGCGGCGCGCTACGACGCGCAAGTCGTGCCGGGCGTGTGCTCGATGCTGGGCGGCGCGGCGGTGTTGGGCGTGCCGCTCGTCTACCGCAACCAGAGCCTCGCCGTGCTCTCGGGCGTGCTGCCCGAGGACGAATTGCGCCGGCGCCTCGCCGACGCGGACGCCGCCGTCATCATGAAACTGGGCCGCAACTTCGACAAGGTGCGCCGTGTGCTGGGCGAACTCGGTCTCGCGCACCGCGCGCGCTATGTCGAGCGCGCAACGATGTCGAACCAGCGCATCGTCCCGCTCGACGAGGTCGATCCGATGGCTTCGCCCTACTTTTCGCTGCTCGTCGTGCCGGGGGTGAAATGGCAGTCGTGACGCCGCCCGCGATCGTGATTCTCGGCCCCGGCGCGCTCGCCACGGCGCGGCGCGTGCAGGCGCTTTATGCGGGCGCGCAGGTCCATGCGCTGGCAGGCCGCGTGGAGGGCGACGTCGCGTTCAGCGAGCTTGGCGCGCACTTGCGCGAATGCTACGCGCGTGGCGCACCCATCGTCGCCCTGTGCGCGGCGGGCATCGTGATCCGGTGCCTCGCGCCGCTGCTTGCCAACAAGGGCGCGGAGCCGCCGGTGCTCGCGCTCGCCGAGGACGGCAGCGCCGTCGTGCCGCTGCTTGGCGGCTTGACCGGCGTGAACGTCATGGCGCGCGAGAT
>DATBXG010000666.1:0-2734 GCA_036514415.1 Paraburkholderia sp. | reverse complement strand
GACGTCGCCGACACCTACGCCCGCCTCTTCTACGCGCTCGACGGCAATCAGCAGATCGTCACCGGCGGCACGAGCGACAAGTCCGGCTCGTCGCTCGTGCTGCACTGGCAAAGCAGCGCCGACATCGAGCACGACGGTTATCGCACTGCCTGCTACGCCACCCCCAACGTGTCCGACCGGCTCTCGCTGCTGTTGCAGCCGGCCGCCGACATCTGGCTCTCCGTGAACCTGTACCGTGAAAGCGACGCCGGCAATTTTCAGCCGGGCGAAGTGGAGCTGGTCGAATCGCTCGCGCCATTGATTGGCGAGTCGGCGCGGCATCACTACACGATTCGCGGCCAGAGCCAGCTCGGCATTCCGCAACTCATGCTCGCGCGGCTGCGCGGTTTGTGCCCTACGCTCTCCAAACGCGAACTCGACGCCCTGCGCGGCGTGCTCGAAGGACGCAGCGCGGTTGAAATCGCGGAGTGCATGGGCGTGAAGCCCAGCAGCGTCGTGACGTATCAGAAACGCGCGTATCAACGCCTGGGTATTTCGAGCCAGCGGCAGCTTTTTGCGCTTTGTCTGGCGACGGATCAGGGCTGACGCCCGCCACACGCGCGCGAACACGAACGCCTGCGCATCTCGCGCGCATTTCCCCCTTGTAAGCCCCCTGTACCCAAATTGAGGACAGCGGGCCGCCCCGCACGCTCCATACTGCCTTCATCGCCAGCGGCTCATACACGGGCAAGCCGGCAAGAACAAGACTTTCGTATCGGAGACGCAATTCCCCATGAGCGCCGAATTCCAACCCTATCCGTTCGAGGCGAAGCAATATGCCGCCCGCCTGCCCGAACTCGAAGGCGGCCATGAAGCCCGACGCCACGCCGTAACGATCGTAGGCGGCGGCCCGGTCGGCTTCGCCATCGCGCTCGGTCTCGCGAAGCACGGCGTGCGCTCGGTGCTGATCGAAGCCGATGAATCGGTCTGCTATGGCAGTCGCGCGATCTGCATCTCGCGCCGCAGCCTCGAGATCATCGAGCGCCTCGGCGCGCTTGAAGGGTTTCTTGCAAAAGGCCTGCCCTGGACAGGCGGCCGCAGCTTCTATCGCAACGACGAAGTGCTGCACTTCACGATGCCGCAGGACGAAAACCAGAAGCTGCCGCCGATGGTCAACCTCGCGCAGTACCACATCGAGCAGTTCCTGCTCGACGCGGCCGAGCAGCATGCCGACCTCATCGACATCCGCTGGCGCACGAAAGTCACGAACGTGCAGCACGACGCGCACGGCGCGACGCTCGCGCTCTCCACGCCCGAGGGCGACTACACGCTCGGGACCGACTGGCTCATCGCTGCCGACGGCGGCCGCAGCACGGTGCGCGAGGCGCTGGGCCTGAAGCTCGAGGGCACGAGCTACGAAGGCCGCTATGTGATCGTCGACATTCTGCTCGACAGTGCGCGGCCCACGGAACGGCTCGCGTATTTCGACCCGGCGTCGAATCCCGGCTCGACCGTGCTCGTCCACAAGCAGCCCGACAACGTGTGGCGCATCGACTATCAGCTGCGCGACGGCGAGGACGCCGACGAGGCGATCCAGCCCGCGAATGTCATGCCGCGCGTGCAGAGCCTGCTCGACATGATGGGCGAGAAGGCGTCGTGGTCGCCGGTCTGGATCACGATCTACAAGGCCAACGCGCTCACGCTCGAGCGCTATCGTCACGGCCGCGTGCTGTTCGCGGGCGACGCCGCGCACCTCGTGCCGATCTTCGGCGTGCGCGGGGCGAACTCGGGCATCGACGACGCCGACAACCTCGCGTGGAAACTCGCCTATGTCGTGAAGGGTCTTGCGGGCGAGACGCTGCTCGATAGCTATTCCGACGAGCGCGTGTACGCCGCGCACGAAAACCTGAGCTACGGCACGAAGAGCACGGAGTTCATGGCGCCGCCGTCGTTCGCCTTCGACCTGATGCGCACTGCCGTGCTGAGCCTTGCGCGCCAGCACGCCGCCGTACGCTCGCTGATCAATCCGCGCCAGACCTCGGCCATCGCCTACGTGGCCTCGCCGCTCAATGCCGCCTCCGACACGTTCGCGAGCGGCCCGGCGCCGGGCACGGTGCTACCCGAATGCCCGCTCACGATCGTCGGTCGCGAAGGCGCGCGCGAAGGGCACGTCACCGACCTGGTCGCCCCGCGTTTCACGGCGTTCTACTTCAGCGAGGATGGCGCGACGCCAGCCCCGATCGCCGCGCTCGAAGCGACGCTCGGCGAGCGCGCACTGCCGTTCGCGCTGGTGCCGCTCGCCCGGCGACAGCCCGTCGACGCGCCGCGCCTCAGCGGCTGGGATCACACGGGGCGCCTGTTTCCGATGTACGGCGCTCAGCCCGGCACCCTGTACCTCGTGCGCCCCGACGGCCACGTGCTCGGCCGCTGGCACGGCGACGCCGACACAACGGCGACACAAGCGCTCGCCGCCCTCGACCATGCGCTGCGCTCCTGAGCGCAGGCGAAACCAGAACACGCGGAGAATCCATGACCGACAGCGAACTCGACTCTGTCTACACGCACCCGTGCAAGACCATGACTGGCCTCGGCGAAGCCAACGGCCCGCTTTTTCTCGCGCGCTTCGCGCTGCTCGCAATCGAGCGGATCGGCGACGCGCAAGCCTGTCTCGGCCTGATCGACGCGGCCGGCGAGAACGTCTCGGCCTCTGAGCCGCAATAAAGGGAAACGCAACGGGACGCCCGCGGACAGCGGG
>DATBXG010000665.1:0-3928 GCA_036514415.1 Paraburkholderia sp. | reverse complement strand
TCGAGCACGACGTGCGCGTGTGCGTGGAGCATCAGGTGCCGATCTTCATCACGAGCCTGCGCGCGCCTCCGAGGGAACTGCTCGACGCCGTGCACGGCTATGGCGGCATCGTGCTGCACGACGTCATCAATCTACGTCATGCGGCGAAGGCGCTCGAAGCGGGCGTGGACGGGCTGATCCTCGTGGCCGCGGGCGCCGGCGGCCATGCGGGCACGACCTCGCCGTTCGCGCTCGTGGGCGAAGTGCGGCGCCTCTTCGACGGCCCGATCGTGCTGTCGGGCGCGATCGCCAACGGCGGCTCGATCCTCGCCGCCCAGGCCATGGGCGCGGACCTCGCGTACATGGGCACGCGCTTCATCGCGACGAAAGAGGCGCACGCCATGGACGCCTACAAGCACGCCATTCTCGAAGCGAAGGCCGCCGACATCGTCTACACGAATCTCTTCACGGGCGTGCACGGCAACTACATCCGCGAGAGCATCGTGAATGCCGGACTCGATCCCGATGCGCTGCCCGAGTCGGACAAGTCGAAAATGGATTTCGGCGCGGGCACCTCGAAGGCGAAGGCCTGGAGGGACGTGTGGGGCGCGGGCCAGGCCGTGGGCCTGATGGACGACGTGCCCTCCGTGGCCGAACTCGTCGGGCGCCTGAAGCGCGAGTACGACGAGACGAAGGCGCGGCTGGGCGTCGGCCGCTGAGCGTCGAAAGGGCGGACTTCAACCCTGCGTGGTGGTATTTCGCCCGGCGTCGGCGCTGAGTGCCGCCGCGCGGATCGCCTCCACGCCCGGCCAGAGCTCGCGCTCCGAAAAGCGCGCGGCGAGGAAATCGACGAACGAGCGCACCTTCGCCGAAAGATGGCGGCGGCTCGCGTACACGGCGTAGATGGGCAGCTCGCGCGGCGGCAGCGCATCGACGAGCAGCGGCACGAGGCGCCCTTCGGCGATATCGTCGCCCACCACCTCGGTGCCGAGCATCGACAGGCCGCCGCCTTGCAGCACCACCACGCGCAGCGCTTCCAGGTGATTGACGATGAGATTGCCGCCTGGCTTCGGCTTCACGCCGCCCGCGCCCTCCGCGAACGGTGCGAGTTCCTGGGCCGAAGCCCCCGCGTACTGCACGAAGTTGTGGCGCGCGAGATCGGCCACGCTCTTCGGCGCGCCGTGGCGGCGCAGGTACTCGGGCGAGGCGCACAGCACGATATGCGCGGTGGCGAGCGGCCGCGCGATCAGCGAAGAAGATTTGAGCCCCGAGGGCGCGGCGCGGATCGCCACGTCGAAGCCCTCGTCGATCAGCTCGACCACGCGGTCGGAGAGCGTGATGTCGACGGTCACCTGCGGAAACCCGGCGGCATAGTCGGCCACCGCGCTCATCACATGACGCAACCCGAACGCCGTGAGCGACGACACGCGCAGCCGTCCCTGCGGCACGACGCTCGCGGCGCCCACGGCCTGGCCGGCCTCGTCGAGCTCGGTGAGCGCCTGGGCGACGCGCTCGTAGTACTCGCGGCCCGCCTCGGTGGGCGCGACGCGCCGCGTGGTGCGGTTCAACAGACGCGCGCCAAGCTGCTGTTCCAGATGCATCACGTGCTTGCTCGCCATCGCGGCGGACATGTCCATGCGCTCGGCCGCCGCGACGAAGCTGCCCGCCTCCACCACCTGGCGGAACACTTTCATGCTGACGAGGGTATCCATCGCGCGGCCTTCAATTCGGACGTAAACAAGCAGGAATCAATCGGCGCTATTGTGCGCGCTTTATCAAATGCAGGTATTCAAACGCACGGGCGCGCCTGGCATCGACTCGCACTGAGCGGCCAGGAAAGTAAAAACCCCGCGCTGCGAACAGCGCGGGGTTTTCGCGTCGAACCTCGACTTTTTCGTGGCGGCGCGGATCAGAACTTCGCGCGCATGCCCACGCCGTAGGTCTGGCCGCTCGACATGTTGTCGAAGTGGTCGTACATGTAGGCGGCGTAGACGTCGGTGCGCTTGGAGAGCGGATAGTCGTAGCCGATAGCCGCCGTCTGGCGTGTCTGGTTCAGGCCGCCACCGTTGCGCGAGTACGCGTACGAAGCCATGACCGTACCCGGACCGACCGGCGCGGTGACGCCGCCCTGCGCGGTGTTCACGTGCCAGCTGCCCACGTCCTGCCAGTTCGCCGTGTACATGTACTGGCCGAAGAACTTCACATACTTGAGGTCGTACGAAAGGCCGACCTGCGCGACGCCCTGGCTCTTCAGGCCGATGATGGTCGTGTCGCCGCTCACGATGCTGCCGATGTCGCCCGGCGTGTTGTTGAAGTTCACGTACTGGTAGACAGCCGTAGCCGCGAACGGGCCGTGGAAATACAGGCCCTGCACGCTCCACTTCTTCGAGCCGTTCTGGCCCGCCTGGTTGCCGAACGCGTACATCGCCGAGCCCGACAGGCCGTTGAAGTTGGGCGTCGAATACTGCACGGCGTTGTTCCAGCCCGAGTCGCCGACCACGCCCTGGTCGGTCGTGTAGGTCGGGAACGTCGAAAGGCCGAGGTACACGTGGTACACCATCGGCGAGAAGGTGTACGAATCGATGAACGGGTTGAAGAGAAT
This sequence comes from Paraburkholderia sp., assembly GCA_036514415.1. GTDB lineage: Bacteria > Pseudomonadota > Gammaproteobacteria > Burkholderiales > Burkholderiaceae > Paraburkholderia. The sequence goes on along the minus strand of DATBXG010000665.1, from coordinate 1,347 downwards.
CGTCGAGACGAACAGTTGCGTCGTGAGGCGCCCTGCCGTGACCGTGCCATATGGCGATTCGAGGCCGACGTACGCGTTGCGCGCGAAGAACGTGTCGCCGGCGAAGCGGCCGAACTGGCCGTTTTGCGCGCGGAAGAAGCTTTCGAGCGTGAAGATCGCCTTGTAGCCGCCGCCCAGATCCTCAGAACCCTTCATACCCCAGTACGACGTCGACATGCCCCCGCCGCTCACGTTCCAGGCCGTCTGGCCGCCCGGAAATTTCGTCGCCCCGACCCACTCGTCGACCTGGCCGTAGAGCTGGACGCTCGACTGCGCGAACGCCGCCGACGACGCGGCGGCAAGAACAGCGGCGAGTGCGCTCGCCTTCAGGGTGGTGCGCAGCGCGTGGCTGACCGTTGTATTCATGGGTTCTCCAGTCTTTGTCAAAAAAAGGGTGTCGGGCGGCTGAGGCGCTCGCGCAGGGCTTTGTTTTTTCGTCGCTCGCAGGCGTGGCCGTTCTGGGCGGAACCATCTTTGCGGACCATTTTTGTGGTCAAAAATGAGCGGTGTTATTGCCGGTATATCGGGCGGATTAGTTTTCCGTTGATGAATCCGGTTTCGTCCCGCTTTTGTCGCTTCAAAAACCAACTTCCGCTGCGCTGCACCACTGCGGATCACAGCCTGCTGCGCCGCGCCCAGCGGGGCGCTCGCGCGCGCCGCGGGCTGCGCATGACGCGCCGCCAAAACGGAAGCGGGATTTGATGACGAAACGGTTCTGTATGACGAGAGATTTGTAAAAAAGTGTGGTATCCGCGCGTCAGTTTTTACTGCGCGAATGAACGGAACTTGTATTGGACGTGTTTCGGCGGCGCTAACAGGTCAGTGCCTGAAGCGCATCAAACGGAGGAGGAGGTGAAAGCGTGGGGAGGGAGAAAACGCAACGCAGCCGCGAGGCGGCGCTTAGTTCCGGTAAGGCGAGGGCATGGGCGGGCGCGGGACCTCGCCGCTGTTGCGCGGGAAAGGCCGGTACGTACCGCCACGTTCCTCGTTGTAGCGGGCGACGTCTTCGCGGATCGAGCCGGCGCGCACCGGCGAGTCGGGCGGTGGGTGCGGCACCTGGCGCGACTCCGCGCTGACCGGCGTAATGGGATTACCGTGAGGATTGCCGCGATAGCCCCCATAGTCGCCGCCGAACGGCGTGCCGTAGCTGTAGGTGCGATGGGGAGCCTGTTGCTGCACCTGCCCTTGCCACTGGTTCGGCGCACGGCCCGCACCGCGATCGTGCCGGCCGCCCTGCTCGGCCACGCGCATGGGTGAAGGCGCGTAGCCAGCGGCAGCACGGCCGGGGCTGGGCGCGCCCTGGCCGCC
>DATBXG010000664.1:0-15489 GCA_036514415.1 Paraburkholderia sp. | reverse complement strand
CGAGCACGCCGCGCCGGGCTCGGTCGCCGCACCGCGCGTGCAGTTCGAGTCGATCGAGTTGCCGGTGATCATGGCGAGCGACGAAGAAGTCTGCGCGCACAACGCCGTGCTCGATGATCTCGACAAGGCGCTCAAAGGGACGTCCGTCTGGCGCACCGAGCCGGCCGCCGTCGAAGAAAATTCGGCCGATGCGCAAAATGCTTAAAAAAGGCTTTACAAGGTCTGAAATACCCTGCATAATTCGAATCTCTTCGGGTGGTTAGCTCAGCGGTAGAGCACTGCCTTCACACGGCAGGGGTCACTGGTTCGATCCCAGTACTACCCACCAGAATTCCTGGTGTTGGTAACGACAAACACCGAAGAATAAAAAGCCTCGTTGCGCAAGCAACGAGGCTTTTTGCTTCGCGGGAAGCAGACGCCTGCGCGCGATCCGCGGCGCGGCCGGGAGCCCTTCGTTCCCGACTTCGGTCCACGCCCTCTTCAGGTGGTTTACCGACCGAATGCAGCCCTCCCTAGTCGCCGCCCATATCGAGGCCGATGCCGCGCGCCATGCCCGTTGCCGCAAACACCATCACGACGACCAGCAGGGCCTGCCACCGGCCGATGCGTGCGTACTTCGGCGCACCCGTAAGATCCGGCACGTCGCCACGGCGCACGGCGAGCCGCCAGCGCAGCAGCGCCATCATCGGTGCAATCTCGAGCAGAAGGATCAGGACGAGCACGCCCATCTTCACGTGAAAGAGCGGTTCGTGGAGGTAGTACTCGGCGCCCTTCTCGAAGCCGCCGAACGCGCGCATCGCGCCGGTCACGATCAGCACGAGCGCGGAGCCGCCCCAGCCGTGGTCAGCGCTGAAGATCGCAGGCAGGTCTTCGGTGGAGGTGCAGCGGCGCAGCCCGCGCGTGCGACGCACGATCGAAGCGAGCGCAAACCCGAAGGCAAGCAGATGAACGGCGGCGAGCAACCAGCGTGTGAGCATTGCGACTCCTCCGGGTGGACGACAGGAACGGCAAGCAACGGTAAAGCGGACTCAAGCGCGGACGCGGCGAATGCGGCCAGGCCGCAGACGGGTCACGGCCACTGCGTCAGACCTGCCTCAACGCCGCGTCGAGCGCGCGCGCGGCTGTGCGGTCGCCTTCAGAAGCGAGGCGCGCGCGAAACACGGTCTGACGGTTGTGGCCCGCCGCAGCCGGCGAGTCCCAGAGCAATTCGATCTTCGGCCGGCGCGCGGACTTGTCCGCGCGCGGCGGGGCTGACGATGCGGATGCCGGGCGCTGCACCGCGGGTGTGGCCGGCTCATGCGTCGCCGCGGTCGGCCCGGTTGCCTGCGCGCTGGAATCCGCGGAAACCGAAGCAGCATCCGACGCACCACCCGGTTCGACAACCGGTTCGATAACGCCAGGCGCGGGCACGGGATCTTCGGCCTGCACCGGCGCAGACAACAGCGCTGGCCCGGACGCGAGCGCCCCGCCCTGCGGCGCTCCCTTGGGTGCGCCCGAAACCCAGCGCACCGACAGCTCGCGCGCATCATACTGCCCGACCTTGCGGCTCTCCTGCCAGACGACCGTCGTGCGCGTGGCAGCGTCGATCGACACAGCAAAGCGCCCGATCGCAAAGCGACGCGCCGCGATATTCGTGCGCCAGAGCGCGCGCGGCCGGCAAATCCAGACCACGGCCGCATAGAGCGCAGGCGCGGCAACGAGCCAGCCGTTGGTGTCGGCCACCGCGTGGAAGGTGCGCCGCCAGCCGGCGGTCCAGACGAACACCCCGATCGAGCCGACCGCGAACAGGAAACCGAGCACGCCGAAAAAGCGCAGCGCCTGGCGAAGCCACTGCGGCAGCGGGTGGAACGGCCGCTCGACGCGCGCCTTGGCGCCCGGCAGCACGATCAGCAGGAACAGGAAGATAAGGTTCAGGCTCGCCGCCGGCGACGACGCCATACCTTCGAGCGAGGCGAGGAAATTCATCTGCGCCATCGAGTGCAGCCAGCGCGCCAGGATCACGAGCCCGATCGCGCGCAGCGCGAAGAGCGTCCCGGCACCGGGTACGGTGGCCGTGGGCGTCGGTCGGGTTCTCGCCAAGGGTGTTCTCCTGATCAGTCTGTCGCAGTCGTCGCGGGCGCCGCGGATTTTACGGCACGGCCATTATAGGGACATTAAGCGTGCGCCTCACTCGCCGCCGCCGAACGTGACAGCGCCCCGGTGCACGGGCACCGGGGCGCTGGGGGAAACGCTGAGAAAACCGGACGCGCCGCAGCACGCCCGTTTTCAGTACAACCTTAGCCGGCGGCGACTTCGCGCAGCACGGTGCGGCGCTTCTGGCGCAGCAGTTCTTCGTACACGGCGACGTAGTTGCGCGCCATCACCTTCGACGAGAAGCGCGCTTCGAACGCGGCGCGCACCTTTTCGCGCGACAGCGTCGACAGGCGCTTGATTGCCGCGACGGCGCTGATTTCGTCTTCGACGACGAAGCCCGACACCCCATTATCGATGACTTCCGGCACCGAGCCGCGCTTGAACGCGATGACCGGCGTACCGCAGGCCATGGCTTCGATCATGACGAGGCCGAAGGGCTCCGGCCAGTCGATCGGGAACACCAGCGCATGCGCATTGCCGAGGAACTCGCGCTTTTCGTGCTCGCCGATTTCGCCGATGTACTCGACGTGCGGCAGCGCCATCAGCGGCTTGATGACTTCTTCGTAATAGGCACGGTCGGCCCTGTCGATCTTGGCGGCGACCTTGAGCTTCATGCCCGCCTGCCCGGCAATGCGAATCGCCCGGTCAAGCCCCTTCTCCGGCGAGACGCGGCCGAGGAATGCGAGGTAGCCCGGCTCGACGTTCGGAATCGGCGTGAGCACGTCGTCCGGCAGGCCGTGGTAGACGGTCTGCTGCCAGTTGGCTTGCTGCAGCGGAATGCGCTGGTTGTCCGAGATCGAAACGACCGGCACGTCGTTGAACGCGTTGAACACCGGCTGCAGTTCCGGCAGGTCCAGACGGCCGTGCATGGTCGTGACGAACGGCACCGGCTGGCGCTGGAACAGCGAGAACGGGTAGTAGTCGATGTGGAAATGCAGCACGTCGAACTCTTCCGCGCGGCGGCGGACTTCTTCGAGCAGCAGCATGTGCGGAGCCATCACGTCGCGAATCGTCGGGTCGAGGCGCAGCGCCTGCGGCCAAAACGCTTCGAGCTTTGCCGAGGTGATCGAATCGCCGCTGGCGAACAGCGTGACATCGTGGCCCTGTTCGACCAGCGCTTCGGTCAGGTAGGAGACCACCCGTTCCGTGCCGCCGTACAGCTTGGGAGGAACCGCCTCGTGCAACGGAGCGATTTGAGCGATTCGCATAGTGGTGAACTCCTTCCTCGTAATAAATCGGGCAATAGACTGCAAATTTGACAATCGACCTATGCAGGCTGCGGCTTCCTTGTTGCCACGCGCCGTACAGGCGTTCCGTACCGCTAACCGCGCCGGAAATCCGGACACAGACCCGACGCAGTTGTGAAGCGACAAGAGCGCACACGCGGCGGTTCAGGCGGTAAACGCGCAGGGGTCGCGGCCGTTGACACAGAAGCTGTCAAATTCCCTACGCCGTTCGAGTCGGCATTATCCCGGTCCAGGGCAAATACCGACTAGATCATTTCAAAGTCTTTACCTTGTTACAAACCGGAAACACTCCGCAACCCATTGTTTTACAAGCCAGTTCTAGATTGGGTGCTGCGCTGCGGAAAACAACTGCGGGCGTTTGTCGCATCGCGACTGCCCGCATCCTTCCCGGCGCGTAACCGGCGGTGGGCGCTGCGAATGAGCACCGCGCCTTTCCGAATGCAATCCATAATTCTATCTCTAAAACGGTCCAGGATTCCTGTTGAACCTCCGCTGCAACAGCCTGTCCCCAATCCATATCCCAGGCGTTCGTGTCGCGATATGATGCGCGTCCGCCGGGCACAGGCGGTGCGCTTGGCGCATGGGGTGTTTACAATGCGGTAAGTCCGCCTTCGTTGCCGCGCGCCCAAAACCGTTCGTCGCCGTAGCGCGCCTCCTTTCTCCTTTGAACTTGCACGGACGAAGTTCCGTCAGACCGACCACCCGATCAATTGGAACATCTGACCATCGCCCAGCGTAACGCCCACAACGCAAAGCTCGCGAGCTATGCGCGGCGGCCGCTCGCGTTCCTTTTCAGCTACATCAAGCGCCACCCGTTCGCCCACGCCGTCGTGCTCGCCAGCGTGTTCGCGGCCGTCGGCTGCGCGCTTGCGTCGCAGTACGCCATCAAGCATCTGATCGACGTGCTCGGCTCCGGCCGCCACCACCCGGGGCCGCTGTGGACCGCGTTCGCCATCCTCGTCGGGCTGATCGCCGCCGACAACCTGCTCTGGCGGGTCGGCGGCTGGTTCGCCGCCCACACGTTCGTCGCCGTCACGGGCGACCTGCGGCGCGACCTGTTCCAGTATCTGAGCGGACACTCGCCGACCTACTACGCCGAAAAGCAGCCCGGCACGCTCGCAAGCCGCATCACCGCGACTTCGAACGCCGTCTACACGGCCGAGAACACGACCGCCTGGAACGTGCTGCCGCCTTGCATCGCCGTGGCGGGCGCCATCGTCATGATCACCTCGGTCAATCCGTTGATGGCGGCGGGCCTTCTGCTGTGCTCGGCAATCCTCTCGGTGATCCTCTTCAAGCTGGCCGGGCGCGGCTCGTCGCGCCACCACACCTTCGCCTCGAAAGCGGCCGCGGTGGACGGCGAACTCGTCGACGTGATCGGCAACATGGCGCTCGTGCGCGCCTTTGGCATGACGTTGCGCGAGCAAAAGCGCTTCGGCTCGACCGTCAAGGCCGAACTCGACGCGCGCCGCTCGAGCCTCCTCTACCTCGAAAAGCTGCGCCTCCTGCACGCCGTGATCACGGCCATGCTGTCCGCCGGCCTGCTCGGCTGGGCGCTGTGGCTATGGGACCAGGGCAAGGCGACGTCGGGCGACATCGTGCTGGTGAGTTCGCTGGGCTTCACGATCCTGCACGGCACGCGCGACCTCGCGGTGGCGCTGGTGGACGTCACGCAGCACGTGGCGCGCCTCGCCGAAGCCGTGCAGACGCTGCTCGAGCCGCACGGCATGCCCGACCGCGACGACGCCACGGAACTCGTGGCCCAGGGCGGACGCGTCGATTTCGAGGGCGTGGCCTTCGCCTACCCGCACCGCAAGCCGATCCTCGACCACTTCGACCTGCGCATCGAGGCCGGCCAGCGCGTGGGCCTGATCGGCAAGTCGGGCGCAGGCAAGACCACGGTGCTCGCGCTGCTCCAGCACTTCTACGAGACCCAGGGCGGCGCCATCAAGATCGACGGGCAGGACATCTCGCGCGTCTCCCAGGACAGCCTGCGCCACGCCATCGCGCTCGTGCCGCAGGACATCTCGCTTCTGCACCGCACGATCTACGAGAACATCGCTTACGGCCGCCCCGAGGCGAGCCGCGAGGAAGTGCTCGCCGCGGCCCGCGAGGCGCGTTGCGCCGAATTCATCGAGGCGATGCCCGAGGGCTACGACACGATCGTGGGCGACCGCGGCGTGAAGCTGTCGGGCGGCCAGCGCCAGCGCATCGCGATCGCTCGCGCGATCCTCAAGAATTCGCCGATCCTGCTCCTCGACGAAGCCACCTCGGCACTCGACAGCGCCTCCGAAGAGGCCATCCAGCAAGCGCTGGACCGGCTGATGGTGGGCCGCACGGTCATCGCGATCGCGCACCGCCTTTCCACGCTGCACAACTTCGACCGCATCATCGTGATGAGCACGGGCAAGGTGATCGACGACGGCAGCCCCGAAGAGCTGCGCAACCGCCCGGGCCTCTACCGCGACCTCCTCGCCAAGCAGTACGGCAAGACGTCCACGCTGCATCTGGGCAACAAGAAGGCCGACGAAAAGCACGTGGCCTGACAGGACTCACGCAGAGCACACGCGGGCGCCTCGCCCGCCGCGCATTGCCCCAGACGTAAAAAAGCCGCTTCAGTGCATCGACTGAAGCGGCTTTTTTTTCGCTCTCGCCCCGAGCGCCGGGCGCTGGCGATCAGCCCTGCGCGCGCTCGCGCGGCGGCAACGCCACGCCTTGCCGCACGCTGACCTGGCCCAGGTCGCGCATGAAGCGGTCGCGCCAGACCGAAACATTGTTCTCGCGCAACTGGGCCATCATGTCCTGATAGCGCGCGAGACGCTCGGCGAGCGGCATCGAGAGGGCGGCGTTGAGCGCGTCGGCCATGCCGTCGATATCGAGCGGATTGACGATCAGCGCGCCCGAAAGCTCCTGCGCCGCGCCGGCAAAGCACGAGAGCACGAGTACGCCCGGATCTTCAGGATCCTGCGCCGAGACATATTCCTTGGCGACGAGGTTCATGCCGTCGCGCAGCGGCGTGACATAGCCCACGTTCGACGCCCGGAACAGCGCAGCCAGCACCGCGCGCTCGTACTGGCGGTGGATGTACCAGATCGGCGTCCAGTCGAGTTCCGCGTAGCGGCCGTTGATGCGCCCCGACTCCGCCTCGAGGCGCAGCCGGATGTCCTGGTAGGCGTGCAGGTCGGCGCGCGTGGGCGGCGCGATCTGCACGAACGAGACGTTGTTGCGCTGCGCGGGCGCATGGTCGAGCAGACGCTCGAAGGCGCGAAAGCGTTCGACGAGCCCCTTCGAGTAGTCGAGCCGGTCCACGCTCATGATGACCTTGCGCCCGTGCAGCGTGGCCTTGAGCGTGCGCACCGGCTTGCCGCGCTCGCCCGCCCTGGCGAGCTCCGCGATCTCGTCGGGATACACGCCGATCGGGTAATCGCCCGCACAGAGCGTCTGCCCGAACGCCTCGATGCGCGTGAGGCCGTCGGGCTGCATGGCCGTCGTCCCGCCCGCCTCGTTCACGATGTAGTCGCAAAAGGCGCGCAGATCGGGCCGGGTCTGGAAGCCGAGCAGATCGAACGAACACAGCGCCTCGACCAGCTCGCGGTGCGGCGGCACCGCCAGCAACACCTGCGAGGCGGGAAACGGAATATGCAGGAAGAAACCGATGCGGTTCTTCACCCCCGCCGCACGCAGCGCCTTCGCGAAGGGGATCAGATGATAGTCGTGGACCCAGATCACGTCGTCTTCGCGCAGGAGCGGCACGAGCTGCTGCGCGAGCCACGCGTTCACGCGGCTATAGCCCTCGTATTCGTGACGGTCGTACTGGACGAGATCGGCGCGGTAATGGAACGCCGGCCACAGCGTGGCGTTCGAGAAACCGCGGTAGTACTGGTCGTAGTCGCGCCGCAACAGTCCGATGGTCGCGAAGGTGACGGGCCCGCGCTCCTCGAGCGCGATTTGCGGCTGGCCGGAGGTCAGCACTTCCCCGCTCCAGCCGAACCACATGCCGCCGGTTTCCTTGAGCGCGTCGTACACGCCGACCGCGAGGCCGCCCGCGGCCGGACCGCCTTCGGAAATCGGCGCGACGCGGTTCGACACGATGATCAATCGGCTCATGAGGTGCAAGGTCCGTGCAGGAAATCAGGAAAGCGTGACGCGCGCGGGGCGGCGTCCGGTCTGGTACATCGCGGCATGCAATAAACGTGCGGGATAAGGCGAAGCATGCGCGCGGTCACCGGGCGCCGGGCATGGCCGCGACGAGCGATGCGAGCCAGCCGATCAGCGCCTCGACCGAGTCGATGCGCATCTGCGCGCTGGTATCGCCGCCGCCGACCTTGATCGACAGCCCGCCCAGCGCGTTCACGACGGCAAAGCCCTTCTCGTCGGTCAGGTCGTCGCCGGCGAATACCGGGCGGCGACCCGCGAACGGCGGCTCGTCGAGGAACGCGCGCAGCGCACGGCCCTTGTCGACGTCCTTCGGCTTGATCTCGTAGACCATCTTGCCGGGCTGCAGCACGTAGGCATCGGCGTAGTCGGCAGCGAGGCGCTCGGTCGCGGCGCGCGCGGAGCCCTCGTGCTCGGGCGCATTGCGGTAGTGCAGCGCGAGCGATGCGCCCTTGATCTCGAGCAGCATGCCCGAATGCGTGCGCACCACCTCCGCGAGTATCTGCTCCATGTGCAGCAGGCGCTGGTCGTTGAAGCCGACACGCTGCGTGTCGCCGTTGGCGTCGCGCCGCTCGGCGCCGTGCAGGCCGGCCACGGGCAGATCGGGCATGCCGAGAAAACCGTCGATGCTCTCGATGCCGCGCCCGGAGACGATCGCCACCGCGCCGTGCGTCGCGCGCCGCAGTTCGCGCAGCAGCGCGAGCATGTCGGGACGTACGAGCACGCCGTCGGGCGTGGGCGCGAGTTCGACGAGCGTACCGTCGAAATCGAAGAAAAATGCCGTCTGTTCAGGCGGCAGGACTGCCGGAAGTGCTTGCATTGCGTTCTTTTCACCCATCGGCCTGCTGGCCGGGTATGGCTCCGGGCAAAACTGCGCCCAGGGAAAGTGTGCGAATCTTACCGCGCCTTCGGGCGATTATCGAGAAAGTAAGGGGCGGACCCGCGTACGCGCTGCCCCAGGCTCGCAATGCCGCGTCCAGTCTCGTCATATGAACGCCCGGCTCCGCCACGACGCGGCACGACATCGGTCGTCGCGTCCAATGCGGCAAATCGACGCGAACGGCGCGCGCGCCGGAGCGCGTGCGACAGCGCGGATCCAATTTTGCTACAGTCGCAGCGACAAGCCGAGCCCTGGCGACGTAAGACGAAGCGTCCCAGACGATGCGCGGCCATCGCAATCCATCGAGCCGACGAGACAGCCTTTGCCCACCACCTCCGCGTCCTCGCGCAGCACATTCCGCGCCCGCCTCGCCTGCGGCGCACGTAGCCTGCGGCGCGCGGCGATCGTGGCGGGGGCGCTGCTGCTCGTCGCGTGCTCGCATTCCGGCGAGCCTTGGCAGCTGACGAACGTGAGCGGCCACCTGCCCGACCTCGACTTCGCGCTCACGGCCGACGATGGCCAGCCCGTGACGGGCGCCAGCTTTCGCGGACGCACGACGCTCGTCTACTTCGGCTACACGCACTGCCCGGACGTCTGCCCGGAAACGATGGCGCGTCTGATGCAGGTCATCGCAAAGCTCGGCGCCGATGCGCAGAAAGTGCGGATACTCTTCATCAGCGTCGACCCGGCGCGCGACACGCCGCACGCGTTGCACGCCTACGTCGGCGCGTTCGATGCCCAGCATGCGCGCGGTCTGACCGGCTCGGACGCCCAGATCGAGTCGCTCGCGAGGCGCTACCGTGTGGCCTACCAGATGGAAACGCGCGACGCCGACGGCAGCTACGAAGTCACGCACAGTTCGGCCGTGTATGTGTTCGACGCGCAAGGCCATGCGCGCCTGCTCGCCACCGACCGCGACACACCGGAGGCCATCGCACATGACCTGCGCCGCGTCATGAACGACACGGCGTGAACGCTTACTGCCTCGCCGATCCAATCTTCGAGTCTTGCCCACAACAGCAATCGCAACTGCAAACGCAACAGGAAACCTCATGACGAAGAACCTCAAAGCACTCACCGTCACGCTCGGCTGCGCGCTCAGCACTTTCGGCGCGCTCGCCGCGTTCGCGCCGGCCGCGCACGCCGCCGCAGGCACGCTGAGCGCGCAGGACGCATGGGTGCGCTGGCTGCCCGGCGACCTGCCGGCGGCGGGCTATGTGACGCTCAAGAACGACGGCGACCAGCCGGTCGATCTCGTGGGTGTGTCGAGCGACGCTTACGGCATGGTCATGCTGCACCAGACGGTCTCGAACGGCTCGACGCAGAAGATGGTCATGGTCCACAAGGCGACGGTGCCCGCGCACGGCACGCTTGCGATCGCACCGGGCGGCTACCACCTGATGCTGGAAAAGGCGAAGCACAAGGTCGCGCCGGGCGACACGGTGAACGTGAAGCTGCAGTTCTCGGACGGCGAAACGCTCGACACGCCGTTCGCGGTCAAGGCGCCCTCGGGGCAGTAAGTCCACAGTACGACCGCAGTAACACGATTGCGCGCGCATCCAATGTGGTTGCGCGCGCAAGCATGTTGAATCCGCGATGAGGCCGCCGCCATGCTCGCGATGACCCTGCTCTACTGGCTCCAACCCTGGGAGCCCTCGCCGACCGTCATGATCGCCACACTGCTCGCGGCGGTGCTGTTCGTGCGCGGCAAGCGGCACGCGCGGGTATCGCTTGCGCGCCAGATCTCATTCTGGTTCGGGCTCGGCGCACTCTACGTCGTGCTGCATACGCGGCTCGACTACTACTTCGAGCACGAGTTCTTCATGCATCGCGCGCAGCACCTGGTGCTGCATCATCTGGGACCGTTCTTCATCGCGCTGGCGTACCCCGGCGCGGCGCTGCGCGCCGGCATTCCGTTCAAGTGGCGGCAACGCTTCGTGCGGCCCGTGCTCGAGGCGCAGCCCGTGCGCGTGGCGCTCGACATCGTCATGCATCCCGTCGTCGCGGTGACGCTCTTCGTCGGGCTCATCTACTTCTGGCTCTTTTCGCCGATCCACTTCATCGCGATGCTCGACTGGCGTCTCTACCGCGTCATGAACTGGAGCATGGTGATCGACGGGCTGCTGTTCTGGTGGCTCGTGCTCGACTCGCGCCCCGCGCCGCCCGCGCGCCTCTCGCCGGGCAAGCGCGTGCTGGTCGTGATCGCGGCGATTCCGCCGCAGATCGTGCTCGGCGCGTTCATCTTCTTCACGCCGCGCGAGCTCTATCCCGTCTATTCGATCTGCGGCCGCGCGTTTACCTGGCTATCGCCCTTGCGCGATCAGCAGATCGGCGGTCTGCTGCTGTGGATTCCGGGGTCGATGATGAGCGTGGTCGGCGCACTGGTCGCGCTGCGCCACTGGATGCGGTTATCCGCGCGCGGACGCTTGCAGCAGGAGCGGCGTGCCAGCGTGCGTCCCGAGGACCGCGCGCACCACGAGGAAGGACGCACGCTGCGCATGTGAAGCGCGTCACAGCATGCGACGAAAGTTGCATCAAGCCGAGCGCATCCACACGTGCGGAATGCCGTCCTCGTCGTGAATCTCGCCAACGGGCGAGAAACCGAATGCACCATAGAACTTCTGCAGATGCGCCTGGGCGTGCAGGCGCATCGCCACGTCCGGCCATTGGCGCGCAATCTGGGCGATGGCGCGTTCGAGCAGCGCATTGCCGAGCTTGATGCCGCGATGGGTCTGCGACGTCACCACGCGGCCGATGCGCACGTCCGCGTCATCGGCATCGGGCAGCAGCACGCGCAGATAACCCGCGAGTTCGCGCACACCGTCGCGCTCGCTCCATGCGAACAGATGCCACGCGTCGAAGTCCAGGCCGTCGATGTCGCCATACACGCAGTGCTGCTCGACGACGAACGCGTCGGAGCGCAGCTTGAGCATGGCATAGACTTCGCGCGCATCGAGCGCATCGAAGGCTTTCCATTGCCAGTCGAATTGGGGAAGCGGCAAGGCGGGAGACTGCACGGTCATGATCTGTGATTTCCGTCAAAACATCGCGAATGAACAAGATTATGCCGTGCGCGGCGCGCACCACAAACCCGCCATCCGTGTAGCGGTCACTTGCGCCGGCGTGGCTGCTGCACGCAAAAAACAAAAGCCACCCGAAGGTGGCTTTTGTTTTGCATCTGGAGGCGCGAGCCGGAGTCGAACCGGCCTACACGGCTTTGCAGGCCGCTGCATAACCGCTTTGCTATCGCGCCAGAAGCGGACTGACCGAACCGGGGCAAACTGCTTGCGCCCACAACGACCGGACAGATTGGTTTGATGGCCTGATACGCTGATCAAGACCTGCCAAACAAAAAGGGAAGCGCTGCTTCCCCGTGGCATCTGGAGCGGGAGACGAGTCTCGAACTCGCGACCTCAACCTTGGCAAGGTTGCGCTCTACCAACTGAGCTACTCCCGCAAATGTCCTGCTTTTTTGCTGCTTCAGCACCTCGTTTTCCAACTACAAAAACGCCGCACCTTAAAATCTGGAGCGGGAGACGAGTCTCGAACTCGCGACCTCAACCTTGGCAAGGTTGCGCTCTACCAACTGAGCTACTCCCGCATTTTTTCGCCTGATTTCGCTTAATTACAGCCTAACTTCCGCTCATCTTCGGCGATCTCCACTACATCTGCTCGCTTGCTACTGCGTCGTTCAGCGGAGAAGTGAGATTATGTATAACCCGCAGAAACGTGTCAACCCCTTCGTGTGATCTTTTTGGAAAAAGACGCACGGGGTTCACAAGACTTTGCTCACAGACTTCCCCGCTCGCGGATCTGCGGCCACGCGAGCTTCATGTAGTACAGCATCGACCAGATCGTGAGGAACGCGGCCACGTAGATGAGCCACGCGCCCCATACGCGCGAGTCGAACAGCGTCACGCCGCCGAGCGTGAGCGGCGCATAGAACAGCAGCATGGGAATCGCGACCATCTGGCACGCCGTCTTGAACTTGCCGAGCGAATTCACGGCCACGCTCTTCGATGCGCCAATCTGCGCCATCCATTCGCGCAGCGCCGAGATGGCGATCTCGCGGCCGACGATCACGAGCGCGATCACCGCGTCGAGCCGCTGCAGATGCACGAGCACGAGCAGCGCTGCGGTCACCATGAGCTTGTCGGCGACGGGATCGAGAAACGCACCGAACGACGAAGTCTGATTCCACTTGCGCGCGAGAAAACCGTCGAACCAGTCGGTGAGCGCCGCCAGCACGAAGATCAGCATCGCCAGGGTGTTCTGCTGCATCGGGGAGAGCATCGTCTGCGGCAGATAGAACACGCCGACCACGAGCGGAATCAGCACGATCCGCAGCCAGGTCAGGAGAATCGGAATATTGAACGGCATCGGCTGGCGCTATCTGTCGGGGAAGATGCAATTATGGGAGATGCAATTGTGCCGTGTCGCCGCACCTGCCACAAGCAAACGTAAGGAACGGGCGGGCCTCGCCAACGCGCCGGCCGCATCAGTGAAGCTGCTGGTAGATCTGCTCGGCGAGCGAGCGCGAGATGCCCTCCACGCTCGCCAGGTCCTCCACGCTGGCCGCCATCACGCCACGCAGGCCGCCAAAGCGCGCGAGCAGGCGCTGGCGACGCTTCGCGCCCACGCCTTCCAGTTCCTCCAGACGCGACGTCTGACGCGTCTTGCCGCGCTTCGCGCGCATGCCCGTGATGGCGAAGCGGTGCGCCTCGTCGCGGATCTGCGCGACGAGCATGAGCGCGGCGCTTTCCTTGCCGAGTTCGAGCGGCGCGCGGCCGTCGGCGAACACGAGCGTTTCGAGACCCACCTTGCGCCCCTCGCCCTTCGCCACGCCCACGAGCATCGCCGGATCGAGACCCAGTTCGGTGAACACCTGGCGCGCGATCTCGACCTGGCCCTTGCCGCCATCGATCAGAACGATGTTGGGCAGCGTGCCGCCGGGCGGCGCGACTTCAGTGACTTCGGCGGCTTCGCCGGTGTCGGCCAGTGCGTTCGGGTCGGCGGGATCGGGCGCCGGCACGGACGGCTGCGGCTCCCCGGCTTCGGCGCGCGCCGCTTGCGCGACCATCTTCTCGTAGCGGCGCGTGAGCACCTGGCGCATCGCGGCGTAGTCGTCGCCGGGCGTGATGCCCGTGATGTTGTAGCGCCGGTATTCGGCCGACTGCATCTTGTGATGGTGATAGACCACGCATGATGCCTGTGTCGCCTCGCCCATCGTATGGCTGATGTCGAAGCACTCGATGCGCAGATGCGCGAGGTCATCGAGTTCGAGCCCGAGCAATTGCGCGAGCGTACGCGTGCGCGCCTGCTGCGAGCCCTGCTCCGAGAGCAGGCGCGCGAGCGCGAGCCGCGCGTTCTGCTCGGCCATTGCGAGCCACGCGCGCTTCTGGCCTTGCGGCTGACGCAGCAGCGTGACCTTGTGGCCCGCCTGCTCGCTGAGCACATCGACGAGTTCGCGGTTCGCGGGCGGGTGGCTCACCACCAGCACGGGCGGCACGCGGTTGCCGAAGTAGTGCTGCGCGATGAAGGCGTCGAGCACTTCGGATTCGATGCCGATCGTGCGCTTCGTGCGCGCATCGGCCTGCGGCTCGACCGCGGGCGCGTCGGAGTCGGAGTCGGCATCGCTTGCCATTTCGTCATCGTCGGCAAGATCGGCCGCGATGGCGATGGGATCCGGCGCGAGCGCCTCAACGTCATGCAGGGCGCCTTCCGCCGCGTCCTGATTCACCTCGTCGACGAAATCCTCCACCGTCTTGCGCGCAAGCGAGGGCAAGGACTTCAGCGCACTCGCGGCGACCACGGTCTCGTTGTCGATTTCCTCGGCAACGCCACCCTCCTCGTCCGTCAGCGCGCGCTCCACATGCGCCGGGAAGTAAGCCTTGTCGCCCAGATGCCGGCCGCCGCGCACCATCGCGAGATTCACGCAAACGCGCCCGCCCAGCGCCACCACGGCGAGAATGTCCACGTCGCTCTCGCTGCCCGTTTCGATGGCCTGCTGGTGCAGCACGGTCGAAAGCGAGCTCATCTGGTTGCGCACCGCCGCCGCCTGCTCGAACTTCAGCTCGGAGGCGAACGCGTGCATCTTCATCTCCAGCTCCTTCATGACCTCGTTCTGACGGCCGAGCAGGAAGCGCGATGCGTTGCTCACGTCGCGCGCGTAGTCCTCTTCGCTGACCGCGCCCACGCAAGGCGCCGTGCAGCGGCCGATCTGATGCAGCAGGCAAGGACGCGTGCGATTGTTGAACACCGAGTCCTCACAGGTGCGCAACTGGAACACGCGCTGCAGGATCTGGATGCTCTCGCGCACGGCCGAGGCGCTCGGAAACGGCCCGAAGTACTGGTTGCTGCGATCGACCGCCCCGCGGTAGTACGCCATGCGCGGGAACCTGTGGCCCGTGATCTTGAGGAACGGATACGACTTGTCGTCGCGAAACAGGATGTTGTAGCGCGGCGTGAGCGCCTTGATGAGATTGTTCTCGAGCAGCAGCGCCTCGGCCTCGGAGCGCGTGACCGTGGTTTCGATGCGCGCAATGCGCGTGATCATCATCGCGATGCGCGGCGAGAGCTGCGTCTTCGTGAAATAGCTCGACACGCGCTTTTTCAGGTCGCGCGCCTTGCCGACGTAGAGGACCGCGCCTTGTGCGTCGTAGTAGCGATAGACGCCAGGCAGATGCGGCAACTGCGCGAGCGTCTTTTTCGGGTCGAAAACGTCGGTGTCGGTCATCCAGTTTCGGGGACGGGCGGTGCGTCGATGTAATGTGGGCGAGATGATGCGGAAGTGGCCGGGCGCGCCGCCGTCGCGACGCGTTCGAGGCTCTATCCTAGAATCGCAAGTTTAGATCATTCCATGCTGCGACGAACCTGCGCCTAACCTGCCCGCCTGCCACGGCGCGCATGAATCTTCGTTGCGCGCATCTTCGCTCACTGGCTCCCCATGACAGAAGCCCACTCCTCCTCCGCGACCGCTACACGCGCTACGACCGATGCTGGCATCGCCTGCGACCTCTTTTGCGCCGTCATCGACAATTTCGGCGACATCGGCGTGTGCTGGCGGCTCGCGCG
>DATBXG010000663.1:0-11371 GCA_036514415.1 Paraburkholderia sp. | reverse complement strand
GCCGACGTGCAGCGCGCCTTTCCAGGCGTGAAGGTCGACTGGGCCGCGGACGAGGCCTTCGCCGATATCGTGCGCTGGAACGCGGGCGTCGACCGCGTGCTTTGCGCGCCGCTGCGCCGCTTCAAGAAGGCGCGCCGCTGGGGCGACTTCAAGGCGATCTGGGCATCGATCTCGGAACTGCGCGCGGAGCGCTACGACGCCATCATCGATATTCACGGGGTGTACAAGAGCGCGATCATCGCGTTTCTCGCGCGCGGGCGCCGCCGCTTCGGCTATCTCGCGCAGGACCTCGGCGAGCGTGGCGCGGCCTTCGCGTACAACGGGCGCTTCGGTCCACGTCCGCGCTGCGATGCGTGGACCGGCATGCGCATCAGCACCGGTGAAGCGCTCGGCTACACGGTCGACACGCCGCCCGATTTCCAGATGCGCGTTCCGCGCGACGGCACCGCGCTGCCCGCGCCCGACGCGCCCACGGCGCTCCTCTTTCACGCAACATCGAAAGACGAGAAGAAGTGGCCGGTCGAGCATTGGGGCGAACTGGGCAATGCACTAATCGCGCGCGGCCTGCGCATCGAACTGCCGTGGGGCTCCGACGCCGAGCACGCCACGGCGCGCGAAATCGCGGCGCTCATACCGGGCTCGACGGTGCTGCCTCGCCTCACGGTCTCGCAGGTCGCGCAGCGTATCGAAGATGCGACGCTCGTCGTCGGCACCGACACAGGACTGGTACATCTGAGTCACGCGCTGCGCAAGCCGACTGTGATGATTTTCGTTTCGACCGACGCCGTGCACAGCGGCGTGCACGCGCCCAATCGCTCCATCTCGATTGGCGACGGCCGTCACGTGCCGCCCGTGCAGGTGGCGATCGATGCCGTCGATCGCATCTATCCCGCGCGTGACGGCGGCGCATCCACGCAGCCTCCGCGCATCTACGCCGCCTGAATCTTCGCGGTCCGCCGCGCGCTTGCGCGGCGTTTTTCCCCGCGCTTCTCCATTACGAGCTTGTTAAAAGTGTCGCGCCTGTATTGCAGGCGCGCGTCTGAAACGCCTGCGTATGCGCTTTGGCGCGCAGGCTGTTACACGGGCCGTACCGCTGCTTACAAATTGCAACGCCTCACGCCTTCGCAGTCGTGTCCAATCGAAGCCGTCCAGCCCGACATCGCATGGCCGGACACAGACACTGACTTGAAGGGAGAACACTGTGAAACGATTGACGCTTACCCTCATCGCCGGCGCAGTGCTCGCGGCTTCGCTGGGCGGCTGCATCGTGGTGCCGGCCGGCGGCTACTACGGCGGCGGCTACCATCACGGCTACTACGAGCGCTGATCGCCGCCAGATGGCGCGGCGCCAGACGGCGCGGCTACCCGCGGTGGACCTCAGGCAAGCAGCATTTCGATCGCGACGACCGCGGCAATTGCCGCGGCATTCGCCGCCAGCGCTTCGAGCAAGACTGCGCGCCAGCTGGCGGTGCGCAGGCGAAACGCCAGCAGGAGCGAGATGCCCAGGGCGAGGGCGATGATCAGAACAATGTCGGCGTTGCTCAGATGCAGGTTCATCGTCGGCTCCCCTGGGAGATCGCTCCCCGCCTGTTGATCCGAGTATAGACACGCATCGCGCGTGGCCAAAGCAATCAAAAAAGCGCCCTGAAACAGGGCATAAAAAAGCGGAGTCCGCCAGACGGACTCCGCTTTTTCGCTGATGCGGGGAAGCGTTACGTCAGCGACGTGTGGCGCGTCTCGCGCATGCACAGGACACCGAAGAGGCTCACGCTGGCCGCGATCGACACATAGGCGCCAACCCACGAGAGACCGCCGCGCGCGGCAAGCACCTGCGCGATATACGGCGCAACAGAAGCGCCGAGAATGCCGCCCAGGTTGTACGCCACGCCCGCGCCCGTGTAGCGCACGCTCGTCGGGAAAAGCTCGGGCAGCAGCGCGCCCATCGGTGCGAAGGTGGCGCCCATCAGGAACAGCTGGATCACGAGGAAGAGCAGTACGAGCGGCGTTGCACCGCTGCCGAGCAGCGGCTCCATCGTGAAGCCCGAGAGAATCGCCAGTATGCAGCCGACGATCAGCACCGGCTTGCGGCCGAAGTGGTCGGAGAGCCAGGCCGAGATCGGCGTGGCGATGCCCATGAACACCACTGCGATGCACAGCATGCCGAGGAAGGTCGGACGGGGGATGTGCAGCGCCGTCACGCCGTGCGAGAGCGAAAACACGGTGGCGTTATAGAAGAGCGTGTAGCACACGACCATCGCGAGCGCGCCGAGCAGCGTTGGCACCCAGTGCTTCGAGAGCAATGTCGCGACCGGCACCTTGACGCGCTCCTCGCGCTCGACAGCGGCCCTGAAGGCGGGCGTTTCGGCGATCTTCAGGCGCACGTAGAGGCCGAGCGCGACGAGCACCGCCGACACGATGAACGGCACGCGCCAGCCCCAGTCGCGGAACTGCTGGTCGGAGAGCGTCGACGCGAGCCCGAAGAAGAGGCCGTTCGACGCCAGAAAACCGACCGACGGCCCGAGCTGCGGGAACATGCCGAACCAGCCGCGCTTGCCTTGCGGTGCGTACTCGGTAGCGAGGAGCGCTGCGCCGCCCCATTCGCCGCCAAGGCCGATGCCCTGGCCGAAGCGCAGGATGCACAGCAGGACCGGCGCAAGGCTGCCAATCGCGTCAAAGCCGGGCAGGAAGCCGATCAGCGTGGTGGATAGGCCCATGACGAGCAGCGAGGCCACCAGCGTCGATTTACGGCCAATGCGGTCCCCGAAGTGGCCGAAGATGAACGAGCCGATCGGCCGCGCGACGAATGCAATGCCGAACGTGACGAACGCCGAGAGCGCCTGCGCCGTGGCCGAACCGTGCGGGAAGAACACGGGGCCGATCACGAGCGCGGCGGCCGTTGCGTACACATAGAAGTCGTAGAACTCGATCGCGGTGCCGATAAAGCTCGCGAATATCACGCGTGCCGTGCTTTGCTGCTTCGCCGCGTCTGCCTGATCGGCGCGCGCGGGCGAAATGGGTGAGGTGGACATTCAAGGGTCTCCAGTCGTTGTGTCGCGCGCTGGCGCCTGGGACTTGCCAGGGTGCGCGGGTGTCTTTGTTCGGGCTCGAAGCGTGGCGGGGCGCTTGGTTGGCGGACGACGCTTCGCCAGTATGCATCGCACAGCGCAGACTCTGCGTACGAATTCCTGACCGGCCTTGGCGCGCGCCGATAGGCGCAAGCGGGCGGGAGCGCGGTCGAAGCCTCGCGCGGCGGCGCGGATGACGCGTGGCGAGAGACGTGGCCGGCGGGCGCCGGCGGGGATAGCGAAAAATTATAACGACCGTGCGCGCCGTGCAGCAAGGCGGGCGAAAGACGAGCGAAAGCGACAGCCGGTGCTCAGGCGCCGGCGCGAGTCGCGGTCGTCACTGGAAGTTCTGCGCCTGTGGCGAAGCGAGCGTGCGCAACTGGAACTTGCCGTTGTCGTTGAAGAGCCAGTCCTCGAACATCTCGAGCTGGCCCGCCGAGTTGAGCAGGCGGCCCGGCGGCGGGGGCAGCGGCGCGGCACGGCGCAGCGTCGCAAGGGCGGTGGTTTCGGCGTCGTTGTCGCCGTTGGTGCGGAAGACCGACGACTTCACGATCTGGCCGTTGCGATCGACCGTGAACGAGACGACCACCAGCGAGCGCAGCATGGCCTGTGGCGTGCCGTGCAGGACATAGGACGGGTTGCGCTCGACGATGTGTTTCGCAACCTGGGCGCGGTAATCGTCGAGCGTGGCGCTGTTGATTGCCGCGGGGGGAATGGCGATGAGCGGCCTGGGCGGCGGCGTGAACGTGCATGCGCCGAAGCAGCCGAGAAAGCCGAGCAGCAAAAGCAGGCCGAGGCGCCGTGCGAAGGCGGCGCGAGGTGCGGATGAACCGCAGGAACTGCGTGCGCAGATGAGCATGTTGGACAAGCTCGGAGGCGGGAACTGAATTGAGCTTAGTCGATACGCTGCGGGAAGCAATAGCAATCAGCAGTGTCCCGCGCCGGTCACGGGATGCGCGGAACGACGAGGTGCAAGGTGGGACTTAACCGGTACTTATTCGACGGGGAACTGCGCGCAGGGATCGGCGACGGTCGTCGCGCAGGCGTACGAGTACTCGCCGCTCTTCAGGAACAGTTCCTTGCCGACCTGGAAGTTCTCGCGAAGATCGGGCGAGCTTTCCCACGCGATGTAGCTGGAGCACATCACTGCGAACAGGACGACGAGCGAAAACGCGAATTTCTCGAGCAGTTGGTATTGGTGCGGCATGGTGACTTTTCCCATCGATGGGCAGGATTTTACCTCATAGTTAGGGTTTTCACCTAGTGAATTCAGGGGCGATCTGGGAAATCGAATTTGTGGGTGCGACCCTTTATTCTTGGGCTCGCAGTGATGGTGTGTGTTGATCGGGGCCTTGCGATGGCGCGCCAATTCGCGTCGCGGCATTCCGGGGATGGTCTTTGCAAGATAGCTGGCAGTCCTGATTATCTCTCACGCCATGTTCGCTGCACGTTGTCACATGGGACAGGATCACAGGGTCCAGATGATCAGCGGCGGTTTGGACTGAAGGAGCCAGACGGCTGGCTCCTTATCGGTACGCTGGCGCTGCATCAGGTGACAGGGCCAGGTGTCAGGAACTGGCGGAGGCGGTGAGATTCGAACTCACGGAAGGGTTACCCCTTCGCCGGTTTTCAAGACCGGTGCATTCAACCACTCTGCCACACCTCCGGAGCCGCGCATTGTAACCCGAAACGTGAGCGCGGCGGCAGTCGCCCAGTCGATGTGCGTCGACCTCAGTGCGGGTCCTTCAGGAACAGCGCCTGAAGATCGTTCAGAAAGCGCTGCCCCAACTCTGTCGGCGCGATCTTTTCGTAATCGCGCGTGATGAGCCCGCGCCGCTCGGCTTCCTGGAGCGCCGGTTCGATTGTCGTGATGGGCAGGCCCGTGCGCTCGATGAAGCGATGCACCGGAAAACCCTCCACGAGCCGCAGCGCGTTGAGCATGAATTCGAACGGCAAGTCGTGCGCGTTCACCTCGTGCTCGTCCTGGATCGGCGTGCCCGCGCGCGCCTGCTCGATGAAGGTCGCCGGATGCTTGTAGCGCGCCTGGCGCACGATGCGGTTCGGAAACGAGAGCTTCGTGTGCGCGCCCGCGCCGATCCCCAGATAGTCGCCGAATCGCCAGTAATTGAGGTTGTGCCGGCACTGGCGGCTCGGCTGTGCGTATGCCGAAACCTCATAGCGTCCGTATCCCGCGCCGGACGTTCGCTCGTGAATCCAGTCCTGCATGTCGGCGGACTGGTCGTCGTCGGGCAGGGCGGGCGGGAACTTGGCGAAGAGCGTGTTCGGTTCGAGCGTCAGATGATAGAGCGACAGATGCGGCGGCGCGAACGAGAGCGCCGTCTCGATGTCGGCCTGGCATTCAGCGAGCGTCTGCTGCGGCAGCGCGAACATCAGGTCGAGGTTGAAATTGTCGAAGGTGGTCGCCGCGACTTCGACCGCATGGCGCGCCTGCGCCGCGTCGTGAATGCGTCCGAGCGCCTTCAGATGCGCTTCGTTGAAGCTCTGGATGCCCACCGAGAGACGGTTCACGCCGCTCGCGCGAAACTGCGCGAACTTCGCGGCTTCGAAGGTCCCGGGATTCGCTTCGAGCGTGATTTCGGCGTCGGCGTCGAGCGGCAGCAGCGCGCGCACGTCCGAAAGCAGGCGATCGAGACCCGCCGCGGAAAGCAGACTCGGCGTGCCGCCGCCGATGAACACCGTATGCACCTGGCGGCCCCAGACGAGCGGCAGCGCCTGCTCGAGATCGGCGCGCAGCGCATCGAGGTAATCGTCTTCGGGGAAGCGCTCACCCTTCCACTCGTGCGAGTTGAAGTCGCAATAAGGGCACTTGCGCACACACCACGGAAAATGGACGTAGAGCGCGAGCGGTGGCAGCGAGGTCAGGCGAATGCTGCCAGGCATCGTGAACGACTGGACCACGTCGATGCCGGTTCGATGCTGCTGACTCACGCTTCCTCCTGGAGTCGCGCGAGCAGTTGGCGCAAGGCGATCGCGCGATGGCTCGACGCGTTCTTGAGCGCCGGATCGAGCTGGGCGGCCGTCGCCTCGAGCCCGGGAACGTAGAAGTAAGGGTCGTAGCCGAAGCCGTTGTCGCCGCGCGGCGCGTCGAGCACGACGCCGTGCCAGCGGCCTTCGGCGATGAGCGGCTCGGGGTCGTCGGCGTGGCGCACGAGTGCGAGCACGCAGTAGTAGTAGCCGCGGCGATCCGCGTGGTCCTTGAGGTTCGCGACGAGCAGCGCGTTGTTCGCCGCGTCGCTCTTCTCGCCGCCCGCGAGCTGCGCGTAGCGCGCCGAATACACGCCAGGCGCGCCGCGCAGCGCGCGCACGCACAGGCCCGAGTCGTCGGCGAGCGCGGGCAGCCCCGTGAGCTTCGCCGCATGGCGAGCCTTGGCGAGCGCGTTCTCGACGAAGGTGGGATGCGGCTCATCGGCTTCCGGCACGTTCAGCGCGCCTTGCGGCACGAGTTCGATCCCCGCTGCGCCGAGCAGCGCCGCGAACTCGCGCAGCTTGCCCGCGTTGTTCGAGGCGAGCACGACGCGCGAGAGCGCTTGCGCCGCGGTTCTACCCGGCAAATCAGGCTGCAGATCAGCCATGCGCGATCTCCAGCGCCGCCTTTTGCTTCTCGACCAGCGAGCGGATGCCGCTCTGCGCGAGGTCGAGCAGTGCGTTCAGTTCCGTGCGCGTGAAGGGCGCGCCTTCTGCCGTGCCCTGGACTTCGACCATACCGCCCGAGCCCGTCATGACGACGTTCATGTCGGTGTCGCACTGCGAGTCTTCGACGTAGTCGAGATCGAGCACCGGCACGCCTTCGTACACGCCCACCGAAATCGCCGCCACATAGTCGGTGATCGGCGAGCGTTCGATGCGGCCCGTGGCGAGCAGTTTCGATACCGCGTCGTGAGCGGCGACGAACGCGCCCGTGATGCTGGCCGTGCGCGTGCCGCCGTCGGCCTGCAGCACATCGCAGTCGAGGTTGATGGTGCGCGCGCCGAGCGCCTCGAGGTCGAACACCGCGCGCATCGCGCGGCCGATCAGGCGCTGGATTTCCTGCGTGCGGCCTGTCTGCTTGCCGCGCGCAGCTTCGCGGTCGCTGCGTGTGTGGGTCGCGCGCGGCAGCATGCCGTATTCGGCGGTGAGCCAGCCCTGGCCCTTGTCGCGCAGGAACGGCGGCACGCTTTCGGACACGCTCGCGGTGCACAGCACCTTCGTGTCGCCGAACTCGACGAGCACCGAACCTTCAGCGTACTTCGTGTAGTGGCGGGTGATGCGGACTTCGCGAAGCTGGTCGGCGGCGCGGCCGGAGGGGCGCTGGTTGGATTGGGTCATCGTGGGGCGTGCGCGAGGCAAAAGAGGGAAGGGGGAAAACGCAATTTTACCGCCTTCGTGTGGGTCACGACGGGCGCGGCCGGATGGCAGCAGGCAGGCGTTGAGGATATCGCCGCCGCCGGCCGCGCCATGCGGCCCGCGCTCGAGGGAGCGCGACCTCAAAAATGGGATAATGCGGTTTCTCCGCCCTGCGCAATTGTCCGTTCGCGACTACACGCCGGGCGCCTCGATTCCTCTGCCGTGACCCGCGCGAGCGCCGCACGTCGCCACGGCTTCTTCGCGAGACGAACCATGATTTACAGCATGACCGGCTATGCCAGCGCCACGCGCGAGCTTGCTGCAGCATCGGGCACGGGCGGCGCCAGTGTCTCCGTGGAACTGCGCACGGTGAATTCGCGCTTTCTCGACCTGAACTTCCGCATGCCCGAAGACGTGCGCGTGTGCGAGCCCACGTTGCGCGAGATGCTGATGACGAAGCTCTCGCGCGGCAAGGTCGACATCCGCATCAACATCCAGCGCAGCGAGCAGGGCGCCAATGCGGGCGCGCTCAACCGCGACGCGCTCGACCAGCTCGCCGTGCTCGAGCGCGGCGTGCTCGAAGCGTTCCCCGAGTCGGGCCACCTGCGCACCGGCGAGATCCTGCGCTGGCCCGGCGTGCTCGCTGAGAGCGGTGTCGCGGCCGAGGTGCTGCGCGACGCCGTGCTCGACTGCGGCAAGCAGGCGATCGCCGACCTGATCGAAGTGCGCGCTCGCGAAGGCGGGCAGCTCGCCAACATGCTGCTCGCGAACGTCACCGAAATGGAGGCGATCGTCGCGCGCATCACCCCGCTCGTGCCGGAGCTGATCGCGAAGCATCAGCAGAAGATCGTCGAGCGTCTGCAGGAAGCACTCGGCATCGCCGCGCCGGACAGCAATGGCAATGGCGGCAGCATCGGCAACATCTCGCGCGAAGAAATCGCCGAGCGCATTCGCCAGGAAGTGACGATGTATGGCATTCGCATCGACATCGCCGAAGAGCTCTCGCGTCTCACGGCGCACCTGAACGAAACGCGTCACGTGATCGAGAAGGGCGGCCGCGTCGGCAAGCGTCTCGACTTCATGATGCAGGAGCTCAACCGCGAAGCGAACACGCTTGGCTCGAAGGCGGCGGCGAAGGAACTGGCGGACGCCTCGATGACGCTCAAGCTGCTCATCGAGCAGATGCGCGAGCAGGTTCAGAATCTCGAATGAAGGAAGCAACGAACATGACCGACCACACCAGCGCGCCGAATGCGGACGCCAGGCAGGACAAGAAGCGCAATCCGTATGCGGGCATGTACCCCGGCAACCTCTTCATGGTGGTGGCGCCTTCGGGTGCGGGCAAGTCGACGCTCGTGAACGCGCTGCTCGCTGAAGACAGCGCGATTCGCCTGTCGGTTTCGTACACGACGCGTGCGCCGCGTTCGAAGGAGCGCGATGGCGAGCACTATCACTTCACGACCGTCGACGACTTCCTCACGCGCCATGCCGCGGGCGAGTTTCTCGAGAGCGCGGAAGTGCATGGCAACTACTACGCCACCTCGCGCGTATGGATCGAAGACCAGATGAAAATCGGCCATGACGTCCTGCTCGAAATCGACTGGCAAGGCGCGCAGCAGGTGAAGAAGCAGTTCCGCAATGCAGTGGAGATCTTCATCCTGCCGCCGTCGCTCGAAGCGCTCGCCGACCGCCTGAAAAAACGTGGCGAAGACGAGCCGAATGTCATCACGCGACGCCTGCTTGCAGCGGGCAGCGAGATTGCGCATGCGAGCGAATCGGAGTACGTAGTGATCAATGAGAACTTCGATCGCGCGTTGCAGGAGCTGCGCAATATCGTGAGCGCAACGCGCCTGCGCTTCGCTTCGCAATATGCGCGGCATACCGACCTCTTCGTGCAGCTCGGTATCCACCACCCGCAGCCCGGCGCATCGGGCACATAAGGTAGAATAAGAATCTGCTGAGAATGAGAAGGAACCCGACATGGCCCGCATCACCGTCGAAGATTGTCTGAAACAGATTCCGAACCGCTTCGAACTGGCACTCGCCGCGACTTATCGCGCCCGCCAGCTCGCACAAGGTCACACGCCCAAGATCGAAAGCCGCGACAAGCCTACCGTTGTCGCGCTGCGCGAGATCGCGGCTGGCCAGGTCGGCCTCGAAATGCTGAAGAAGGTGCCCGTCTAAGGGCGCGTTCACACGCGTTTGCGCTAGTCATGTAGTTCGCGCCGCGCGCGCAGTTGCAACAACCGGCTTAAACCGTCAACGCCAAACCTGATACGGAGGGGAACATGAGCACCACGCCCTCGCCGGCCACGGATGTGGACCAGGAAGCCGAGACTGCGAGCCCTGCGCGCAATTACATCGACGCGGTCCTCGAGCAGTCGTTTC
This sequence comes from Paraburkholderia sp., assembly GCA_036514415.1. Taxonomy (GTDB): domain Bacteria; phylum Pseudomonadota; class Gammaproteobacteria; order Burkholderiales; family Burkholderiaceae; genus Paraburkholderia. Next base: position 1,574 of record DATBXG010000663.1, on the reverse strand, counting down.
GACATCTGTTCGGGCCGACCGCGACGCCGGAGCAGCCCCGCAAGCACGGGGTCGTCTCCATCGCCAATCTGACCGCCGCGCTCTCCGGTTACCTCACCCCTGAGGAAATCAAGGAGGTCAAGGCGGCGTTCCACTTCAGCGATGAAGCCCACCTCGGGCAATATCGCCAGAGCGGCGAACCCTATATCACCCATCCCGTCGCCGTCGCGGAAATCTGCGCCGGCTGGAAGCTCGACGCGCAGTCCATCATGGCCGCGCTCCTGCACGACGTGATGGAAGACCAGGGCGTGACCAAGGCGGAACTCGCCGAGCGCTTCGGCGCGAAGGTCGCGGAACTGGTCGATGGCCTGTCGAAACTCGACAAGATGGAGTTTCGCAATCGCGAGGAGGCGCAGGCGGAAAACTTCCGCAAGATGCTCCTCGCGATGGCGCGCGACGTGCGCGTGATTCTCGTGAAGCTCGCCGACCGGCTGCACAACATGCGCACGCTCGGCGCGGTGCCGCCCGAGAAGCGCCGCCGCGTGGCGCGCGAGACCATCGACATCTACGCGCCGATCGCGCACCGCCTTGGCCTGAACAACACCTATCGCGAGCTGCAGGACCTGAGCTTCGCGAACTTCAATCCGAATCGCTACGCCACGCTCGAAAAGGCGGTGAAGGCCGCGCGCGGCAATCGCCGCGAGGTGGTGAGCAAGATTCTCGAAGCGGTACAGCGCGCCATTGCCGACGCGAAGCTCGACGCCGAAGTCACGGGCCGCGAGAAAACCATCTTCAGCATCTACAAGAAGATGCGCGACAAGCAGTTGTCGTTCTCGCAGGTGCTCGACGTGTACGGTTTTCGCGTCGTGGTCGAGTCGGCGCTCGAGTGCTATACCTGCATCGGCGCGCTCCATGCGCTCTACAAGCCGGTTCCGGGCAAGTTCAAGGACTACATCGCCATTCCCAAGGTGAATGGCTATCAGTCCCTGCACACCACGCTCGTGGGCCCGTTCGGCGCGCCCATCGAGTTCCAGGTGCGCACGCGCAAGATGCACGAGATCGCCGAAGCCGGCGTGGCCGCGCACTGGCTGTACAAGAACGGCGGCGCGGACCTGAACGACGTGCAGACGCGCGCGCACCAGTGGCTGAAGTCGCTGCTCGACATCCAGAGCGAGGCGGGCGATTCGAGCGAGTTCCTCGAACACGTGAAGATCGACCTGTTCCCCGACGCGGTGTACGTGTTTACGCCGAAGTCGAAGATCATGGCGCTGCCGCGCGGCGCGACCGCGCTCGATTTTGCGTATTCGATCCACAGCGATCTCGGCAACCAGTGCGTCGCGGTGAAGATCAACAACGAACTGCTGCCGCTGCGCACCGAGCTGAAGAGCGGCGATATCGTCGAGGTGATCACCGCGCCTTATTCGAAGCCGAATCCCGCGTGGCTCGGCTTCGTGCGGACCGGCAAGGCCCGCTCGGCGATCCGGCACTACCTGAAGACGATGCGCCTGAACGAGTCGGTGCAGCTCGGCGAGCGGCTCGTCGACCAGAGCCTGAAGGGCTACGGCCTCGCGCTTGCCGACGTCACGCCGGAAGTG
>DATBXG010000662.1:0-26724 GCA_036514415.1 Paraburkholderia sp. | reverse complement strand
ACCTGCCCGACCTGCACACCGCGAAAATAGACGGGGGACCCAGCGTTGAGGGAACCGAGCGACGCGGCGCGCAGAACGAAACGCGTGCCCTCTTCGTCGCTCGTAATCGCCGGGGGCGTGTCGAAGCCGGTGAACGTGTGGCAGGCGCGAACAGAGTGAGGGTCGATATCGACGTCGATCCAGGTTCCGGAAACGGCCGTCATGAGCCCCGAGATGTTCGTCACGTCTATGCGGGGGCGCACGACCCAGAATTTCGTTCCGCACGTCGCCACGCGTTGCCCCGCTGCATCGAGGTTCAACTCGGCGTAGACGCGCTGACCGTCGGCGGCCAGGCGCAGATGTTCGAGCCGGCCGATTTTCACGCCGCGATAACGCACCGGCGTACTGCCGGCAACGAGACCGGCGCCGGAGACAAAGCTCACCGTTACGCGAGGGCCGCGCTGCGCCAGCGCTTGAGCCAGCACCAGCGCGCCGATCAAGATCCCGGCGACTAGCGCGGCCCAGACCGGGGAACGCCAACGCCGCGGGTCATTCACAACTTCCCCGCGACGACATCCCATACGCTCGTCGCCCATCGGCGCGCGCAGGCGAACGCCCGGCCGAGCACGCCAGCGACGAGGCTCGAGGCGCGGCGCCCCATCCCGCTTGCGGGGCATCGCGTGCGTGTGCGACGTTGTCGCGCCCGCTCGAATGGATTGGCTCGGTGATTCAATGGGCGCTGACGACCTGGCTGGAAACGGGATGGAGTTCGGACCGGTAGCCGACCGCGAACGCGATGTAGATCAGGGCGGCGAGGACGCCCGCCATCGTCCCGTAGCCGTCTCGCGAGCCGGCGCCCTGAATCAGGTGAAACGGAATGCCGACCAGCAAATAAGCCACGCCGAAGACGATCGACACCATGAGCGGCGGGGGAATCGACATGACGACTTCGGCGAGTGCATGCATGGTCAACTCACAGGTGTCCGTCAACAAACGAATGCTGACCACGGCTACCGGTCGCCGCGAGAAAGCACGCCGGCTCCCCCGCGACGCAAGCAGGTTCGTTATCAGCGCAACTGTTCGACGAGCGCGGTGGCGCCCTTGTCGATGCCGGTTCTGGCAGCGGCCAGCGAGCCGAACGCGGCCGGGAGGTTCATCGCATTCGGGTATTGCTTCGTCACGTACGCGCGAAGCAAGCGACCCGTCGCGCTGTCGTACACCTCCACGGCGTACGACACCGAGCCGCTGAACGCGCCCTTGCCGCCGCGGATTGCCTGAACACCGTTATAGAGATTTCCGGCGATATCGAAATGCATCGCCTGGCCGATCACGGCCGTCGTTTTCTCCGCGCCGGTCAAGGTGAGCTTCACGCGCAGCGCCGCGGGCGACGGCTGCGTTGCCAGATCGAAACGCTTCGACAACGTCTCGGCGAACGTCTTCTTCATGTAGGCGGCGAGCACGTCCTTGTCTTCGTCCGACAAGTCGCCGAACTGGTTGTCGCTACCGCGATACACCGCAACAGGATCGACGATGACCTGCGAATAGTGCGACCAGACCACGGGCTCCGCGTACCGGAACGGTGTCTGGGCTGCGTCGTGATCCCGGTTCTCCTTCAGCTGCGAAGACGAGGCAAGGCTGGAATAGGCGACAGGCTGTACACCAGCACACGCCGACAACATCAGGACTGCTACGCAAGCTGACGACGTAAGAAAGAATCGAGTATTGAGCACGAAGGCGTCCTTTGAAAGGGTGGCGAATGCGTCCCGGCATTCGGCTGAGTTAACGACGAGACGAAGCGTAGCACCGACCTGGCAGGATGTAAACCGTCCACCCGGTTTGTTTCCTGGATGATGGAGGGGTACAATCACGGTTCCGTAATCAATCCGGCGCTCGCTGATGGCCGGTCTACAGCCCGGCTACCGGGGTGCCCGCCCGTCGCGTACAGGTTGCTCGTCCAGCAGCGAGCGCGCGGCAGCGCCGCCGAGCCCAGCAACAATGGATAACCAGACACGTTCCGAGATTTCCCGCAAGAAGGCGATTGACGCGGCGCTAGCCATCCTGGCCCGCGACGGGGTCGGTGGATTGACGTTCGATGCGGTCGCGCGCGAGAGCGGCATTAGCAAAGGCGGGCTGCTTCACCAGTTTCGCAACAAGCTTGGGGTGCTGCGCGCGCTCCTCGATCGTCAGCGGGAGCAGTTTCAGCAGATCGCGCAGGAGCATCTGGCCGCCGGCGGCACGGCTCGGGCCGAACCCGTTCTTTCGGCACAGATCGCCATTTTCCGCGAGTCCATCAACCAGCCGGATTCCGTTGCGCGTGCGGTGCTCGCGGCCCTGATCGAAAGCCCGGCCCTCCTCGACGACCTGAAGGCTCACGACGCGGTCAAGATGGAAAAGTTGCAGGCCGAGGCCCGCGACCTGGAGCTCTCGCTGTTACGCTATTTTGCTGCGAGCGGCATTGCGTTCAGCATGCTGCTCGGCCTTTCCGCCGTGCCCGACGCGCTGCGGGACCGGCTTTTCGAGCGTCTGCTCGACGAGACGAAGTGGTGAGCCTGGCGGCTCGTGGCGGGTCACTTCGCAGTTGATCGACCGGCGTGTGGCGCCGGACTTTGCAGCGCAACCTGTGGTGCAAAGTCCGTTTCGCGTCGATGTCGTCGCGATGCGCCGTCGATCATGCTCTGAGCCGCACCGTCAGGCCGGCGCGTTTTCGGCGGACAGCCTGGTCACCATGCCCGTCTTGGTGTCGTAGCGGTAGCCTTGCTGCTCCAGATGGGCGCTGATCGCTTCGACGACCACCTGCTGCTGGGACTCCTTGCGCAGCAATTCGTGCTCGGGCGCGACCTGGCCCAGCTCGGCGGCGAGACGGCGGCTCAACGACGCTTCGCCCGCGCTGCGTGCCTGGACGACGATCGACTTTTCGTTGGACTGGGCCAGTTGCTGCTTCAGTCCGTTCGCGTACTCGGACCACTTCTTGATGTTCTCGCGCGCTTCCGTGATCTGCCTGGAGTGCGCTTCAGTCTCTTGCGCGAGCTGGGCCTTCAGCGTTTCGACTTCTTCCGGATCGGCAGCCGCCGGCGATGCCTCGACCGCGCCCTCTTCCGTTGCGCTCGCCGCCGCGCCCTGCGCGAGTTCGTCAGCACGCAGCTGAGCCGCGTCGGCGCGCTCCTGCGCCTCCGACAAGCTGGCCGAGAGCCGGGCGATTTCGGTGGCGTCGGCGCTGCGCTCGTCGGTCAGGGTGGCGAGCTGCGCCTGGGCATTCTGCAGCTCGGTCGCGGCGGCATCTCGCGCAGCCTCCGCGCCGGCAACCTCTTCCCGGTGCGCGGCGTGCGCGTCCTGCTCGGCCTGCAGCGCCGCGCGAATCGATTCCAGCTCACCTTCGAGCCGTGCGACCGTTTCCGAATGCGCCGCTTCCAGTGCCGCGCGTTCCGCTTCGTCGTTCTGGCTCGCAACGGGCTCGGCTTGTTCGCTCGCCTCGCGCGCGCGCGCTTCACGCTCCGCCGCCAGTTCCGCGACCGCGCGCTCCAGCTCCGCTTCGAGCGTAGACACGCGCTCCGCGAGTTCCTCGGCGCGCTTCTCCGCTGCGTCCGCCCGTTGCATGGCGAGCGCGATGTCCTCTTCCAGACCCGCCGCCCCGTCGGTCTTCGTCTCGTAGGCGCGCGTCATCTGATCCAGCTGGACTTGCAGCGCGTCGAGTTCCTGGACGGTGGTTTGCAGCTCTTCGAGCGCGTTGTCGCGCTCGTTGCAGGCATCCTCGACGCGCTCGCGCATCGAAAGGAGGCGCCGCGCCACCGCCCGTTCAGCCTCGTCCTGCGCTGACGTCCACAGCCGTTCGAGCGCGTCGCGCATCGTGTCCGTCACGGTTTCCGGCAAGGCCGGACGCTCCACGGCCTGCGGCACGCGCGGCGCGCGCTCTTCACGCCACTTGCGCAGTGACGCAGCCACCGCGACCACCGAACCCGTGTGGACTTCGGACCAGATGGCCATTGGAGATACCTTCTGGCCCTCGTCGGCCATCCGGTCCGCGATTTCGGCAACCAGTTCGTCCGTGATCGTAATGCTGCTTGACATATCTGCCTCGAGAATGTGCGGGTGCGTTTGAGCAGATTGTCGGTTACCTGCCCCCCGGTTAATCGATCGAAAAGCCGGGGTTAAGGGATGGTGTTCACGGGATTGCGCCGCCGGGCACGAATGGCTTCACGCCGCGCAAACGCGCCCGGCGACCACATCGAGCAGCACGTTCGCACCGTCGATGAGCTGGTCGTCGTCCGTATGTTCGCGCGGGTTGTGGCTGATGCCGCCGCGGCTCGGCACGAAAATCATGGCGGCCGGCGCCATGCGCGCGATCATCTGCGCGTCGTGGCCCGCGCCCGACGTCATGCGCCGGTTCGAAAAGCCCTGGCGTTCGGCCGAGTCCTCGATGTGGCGGAGAAGCGCCGCGTCGAATACGACCGGCTCGAAACGCACGAGACGCTCCGCTTCGATCGTCACGCCTTCCTTGCGCGCCACCTCGGCGAGATAGTCCGCGAGCCGGCGTTCGGCGTCCTGCAAGCGCTGCTCGTCGGGGTCGCGCAGATCCACCGTGAAAACGGCCCTACGAGGAATGACGTTGATGACGTTCGGCTCGACGCTCAGCATGCCGATGGTCGCGAGCGTCGTGCCGCTCTCGACGGCGAGTTCGCGCAAGAAGGTCGCGACGGCCGCGGCGACCCAGAGCGCGTCGTGCCGCAGACGCGTGGGCGTGGTGCCCGCGTGATTGGCGCTGCCTTGCACGGTAATGCGCTGCCACGAAATGCCCTGCAGATTCTCGACCACGCCGATGCGCACGTTTTCCGCTTCGAGCACCGGTCCCTGTTCGATATGCAGTTCAAGGTACTCGTGCGGCACGATGGCGCCGGGTTCCATCTCTCCCGCGTAGCCAATGCGGGCAAGCTCGTCTCCCAGGCGCGTGCCGTCGATGCCGCGTGCATTCAGCGCATCCTCCACGCCAAGACCGCCGGCGTACACGAGCGAACCCATCATGTCCGGCTGGTAGCGCACGCCTTCTTCATTCGTGAAAGCGCCCACGGTGATGGACCGGCCCGGCTTCACGCCCGCTTCGCGAAAGGCGCGCAGCACCGCGAGACCGGCGAGCACGCCGTAACAGCCGTCGAGCGCACCGGCGTTGCGCACGGTGTCGATGTGCGAGCCCATCATCAGTGGACGTTGCGTGCCGTCGTCGGTGTCCGAACGCAGCGTGCCGAACACGTTGCCGATGCGGTCGATGTTCACGTCGAGATCGAGTTCGCGCATCCATGCCACTACGCGATCGCGCCCGGCCTTTTCGTCGTCGGACAGCGCGATACGGGTGCGGCCGCCCGCTTGCGCGTCGGCCCCGATCTCACCCAGCTCGCGCAGTTGACGAAGCAGCACCTCGCCGTTCAGTTTCAGCGCTGTCACGCGATTCATGGTTCGTTCCCCACCGGCAAGGCAAGGCGCGCGATCTCCGCAAAATATCGTGCGCCGGTCATCAGGATGTCGTCGTTGAAATCGTAGCTGGCGTTGTGCAGCGGAACGCCGCCGCGCTCGGGCGCGTTGCCGTTGCCAATGAAAATGAAGTTGCCGGGCACGACCTGCAAGAACGCGCCGAAGTCTTCGGAGATCATCATCGGCTGCACGTCGGCATCCACCGCCGCGTCGCCTGCCACGTGGCGCGCGGCCTGCGCGGCAAGCTCGACGAACTGCTCCGGATTGACGGTCGGCGCGAACTCGTGCGTGTACTCGAAGCTGCACTGCGCGCCGTGTGTGTGACAGATGCCCACGCTCACTTCGCGCATACGGGTTTCAAGCAGCGTTTGCACTTCCCTCGAATAGCTGCGCGTATCGCCCTTGATGATCACGTTCGATGGAATCACGTTGCGAACGCCGTCGGTGATGAACTCCGTGCAGGAAATCACGGCCTGAAGGCTCGGGTCGAGGTTGCGCGAGACGATGGTTTGCAGCGCGAGCACGATTTGCGAGGCGATCACGATAGGGTCTGCGCCCATGTGCGGGCGCGCCGCATGAGTGCCTCGCCCCTTGATATGGATAACGAAGTTATCCTCGCTCGCCATGATGCCGCCTGCGCGCGTGGCAAACGTGCCGGCGGGCATGCAAGGCATGTTGTGGGCGCCGAAGATCGCGTCGACGGGAAACCGTTCGAAAAGGCCATCTGCCATCATCGCCTTGGCGCCGCGGCCGTGCTCCTCGGCGGGCTGGAAAATGAACCGCACCGTGCCGTCGAAATCGCGCCGTTCGGCGAGCAGCCGTGCCGCGCCGAGGACCATCGACATATGGCCGTCATGGCCGCACGCGTGCATCTTTCCCGCGATCAACGAGGCATGCGCGCGCCCCGGCGCTTGCTCCGCGATATTCAACGCGTCCATGTCGGCCCGCAGGCCGATGACACGCTTGCCGGTCCCCGCCGTGAGGTTCGCCACGAGCCCCGTTCCGCCGATGCCGCGATGCACTTCGAGCCCCAGCGTCTCCAGGATATTCGCCACGTAGTCGGCAGTGTGGATTTCCTCGAAGCCGGTTTCAGGACGCTGGTGCAAATACTGTCGCCAGTGCTTGAGTTGGCCTTGCAGTGTGCTTTCCATGGGTTTTGTCCTTCGGGTTGTCTTGTTCGCCCGCCGCCCGGTTACTGTGCGACCTGACTGAGCCACGCGTTGCGGCGCGCCGTCACCGCTTCGGCTGACGCGCCGACAAGCTCCGCGTACACGCCAGGCGCCGTGGCGCCCTCGGTGCTGATCAGCAGCACGCGTGCGTCGGCATCGAGCCCTGCGGCGCGCGCCAGCTCCGGATCGCGCATCAGCTTTACGAGGCCCGCGAGGCCCGCCGCGCCAGATTCGCCGGATACGATGGGCACGTCGCCCCCTGCGCCAGCGGCGAGGCTTCGCATCGCCTCGACGGCGTCGGCGTCGTCGATGAGCAGAAAAACGTCGGCGCACGGCTCGAGTATCTGCCACGCGAGCGGCGACGCTTCCCCGCACGCGAGCCCCGCCATCACGGAGTCGACCGACCCCGTGGCCTTTGCCGCGCGTCCTGCAATGGCGCTTTGATAGAGACAGTCGGCCTGGCGCGGCTCGACCACGATAAAGCGCGGGCGCTGGGCGCCATGGTGTTCCCACAGATAGCTGGCCACGCCGGCGGCAAGTCCGCCCACGCCGCCTTGCAGGAAAACATGCGTCCAGGCCGGTTCACCGCGCGCGGCGCCTGTCCGTTCGATCACCTCCGCTGCGATCGTGCCGTAGCCTTGCATGACATCGCGCGGGATCGCCTCGTATCCCTCGTACGAGGTGTCGGAGACGACATGCCAGCCGTTCGTGGCCGCAAGCTGCGCAGCATGCTCGACCGATTCGTCATAGTTGCCCGCGATACGCACGATGCGCGCGCCGTAGGCGGCAATCGCCGCTTCGCGTTCCGCGCTGACGTTCGCGTGGAGCACGATCACGCAGTGGCAGCCAATCGAGCGCGCCGCCGCCGCGAGTGCCTTGCCGTGGTTGCCATCGGTGGCGCTGATTACGGTGAGGTTCGTGACCATCTCGCGGTAGTGCCCGTCGATCAACCTGCGGGGATCGATGTCGTGCAAGGGCCACAAGCGCATGATGAGCCGCATCAGCGCGATGGGGGCGCCCAGCGCCTTGAAACTTCCAAGAGGAGAACGAAACGATTCGTCCTTCAAGCCGATGCGGGCGATGCCCAGTTGCGCGGCCGCGCCGCCCAGTTCCCAAAGCGGCGTGGGCTCCGGCGCGATCAGGTCCCAACCGGCGAGCCATGCCCGGCTCTCGTCGCCGGACTTCACGTTCAGGATGTTTCCGAGCGTTTGCGGATAGGCATTGCGCGTTGCGCGGGGATTGGCGATCAACATGCGGGGGACTCCGGTGGGCTTGCGATGTCGAAATGATATTGCGCAGGTCCCGCGAAAAAGTCTCATAATGCAGGCGGATCACGCAAAAAAATATCGACTTTCCCGCTCCCCTGCAAATGGCGACTCATCTCGACTCCTTCGACCGCAAGCTCCTGATGGAGGTGCAGCGCGACGCCCACACTCCTCAGAACGAACTGGGCGCGCGCGTGAACCTCTCGACGGCGGCGGTGAACCGGCGGCTGCGCCGTCTCGCCGAGGAAGGCGTGATCGACCATTACGCGGCAATCGTGTCGCCCGAGAAGGTCGATCATCCCATCACGATCGTCGCGACCGTCGAAGTTGAAAGCGAGCAGATCGATCTGCTCGACGCCATGAAGCGCACGTTCGCGCGCTGCCCGCAGATCCAGCAGTGCTACTACGTGGCGGGCGAGTGGGATTTCGTGCTCATTTTCGCGGTGCGCAATATGGACCAGTACACGGAGCTTACGCGCGAACTCTTCTTTTCGAACAACAACGTGAAGCGGTTCAAGACGCTGGTGAGCATGAGTCGCGTGAAGGTGGGGCTCGAAGTGCCGCTCGCGCTGGACGGGGAGTGAGCAGCGACTGAACAGCGCGGGTTTCGACGCAAAAAACAACCGGACAGCGCGCGCTTTCCGATAATTTTTATTGCGCATGTTGTGGCACGATGCCTTGCGAAGCGGGCATTTCCGAAAACAGGAGCCACGATACATGAGCAACACGCCGCATCATGCCGGAGCCAGCGACGGTGAAGCACTGTTCCAACGCCCGGACGTCGTGCCGCTGCGGGCGGACCTCGCGCTAGCCTTGCGGGCCGCCGCCCACTTCGGGCTGGGCGAAGGCGTCTGCAATCACTTCAGCGTCGCGCTTCCCGGCGAAGATGGCCTCTTCCTGCTGAATCCGCGCGGCCTGATGTGGAGCGAGGTAAAAGCGGACGACATCGTGATCGTCGATGCACATGGGCGCGTGGTTGCCGGCCGCCACGAGGTGGAGCCCACGGCGATGTTCATCCATGCCGCCATCCATCGGATCGCCAGCAAGGCCTGCGTGCTGCATACCCACATGCCGTACGCCACCGCGCTCACTCTCACGGAGGACTGCGGGCTCGATACGACCTTGTCGCAGAATGCCATGCGCTACCACGGGCGCGTCGCGCTCGACCGCGAGTACAACGGCCTCGCGCTGGGCCCCGAGGAAGGCGAGCGCATCGCGCATGCGCTCGATGGCAAGGACATTGGCTTCCTCGGTAACCACGGCGTGGTGGTGTGCGGCGAGCGTATCGACTACGCGTTCGACGACCTCTATTACCTCGAGCGCGCATGCGCGGCGCAGGTTCTCGCACGCTCCACGGGACGCGCGTTGCGGCCCGTGGCGGCCGATCTGGCGCAGCGGGTGGCGGACCAGGTTCAGGGCGAGCGATTGCAGTCGGCGCTGTTTTTCACGGCGTTGAAGCGGACGCTGGCGCACGCGTGATACGGTTCGCCGCTCGCGGTCGCGCTTCGTGGGCTATGGGCGAGAGCGCGAATCAACGCAGGCGCGCTGAAGTGCTTTAGCCCTGCTCCGTGCGCACGGCCTGCTCGTCGTCGGCCAGCAACGAAAGCTGGCCGCTCGCCACGATCTGGCTGAGCGGGGCCGGGCGGCCAAGCAGGTAGCCCTGCACTTCGTCGCAGCCTTCGTCGGCGAGCAGGGAAAGCTGTTCCCTGGTCTCGATGCCTTCGGCCAGCACCGGAATGCCAAGGCTCTTGCCAAGCGCAAGCACCGCGCGAATGATCGCCGTCGCCTGGCGGCTCGACTCGGCCTCGCTCACGAACGACTGGTCGAGCTTGATCTTGTCGAACGGGAACGAACGCAGCGTGTCGAGCGACGAATAGCCGGTGCCGAAATCGTCGAGCGCGAGGTTCACGCCTATCGCCTTGATCCGCTGCAGCACGTCGAGCGAGCGGGCGCGGTCCGCGAAGATGGTCGACTCGGTGAGTTCCAGCTCCAGCCGCTCGGGCGCGAGGCCCGTTTCCACCAGCACGGTCTCGACGAGCTTGGGCAAGTCCGCGTGCGCGAACTGCACGGGCGAAAGGTTCACGGCCACCTTCACCGGCGGCGACCACGCAACGGCGCGCGCGCAGGCCTCACGCAGCACCCATGCGCCGATGCCGAGAATGAGGCCGTTTTCCTCCGCGAGCGGAATGAATTCCGCAGGCGAGATGAAGCCAAGGCGCGGATGCTCCCAGCGCAGCAGCGCTTCGTAGCCGCAAACTTCGCCCGTCGCAACGGAAGTCTGCACCTGGTAATGCACGCTCAGCTGCCCGCGCGAAAGCGCCTCGCGCAGGTCGTGCGTGAGCGAGCGGCGCGCCCGCGCGATCTCGTCCATCGCCGGCTCGTAGAAGCACACCGACTGCGTGAGGTCCGACTTCGCGCGGTACATGGCGAGGTCGGCGTTGTTGATGAGCACCGTCTTGCTGGTCGCGTCGTCCGGGTAGATGGCGACACCGAGGCTCGCGCCCGAGAGCACTTCCGCGTCGTCGTAGCGCACCGGGCGGTACAGCGCGTCTTCGAGGCGCGAGAGCAGGTCGCCGAGCTCCTCGCGCGTGGCGAAGCGCATGAGCGCCACGAACTCGTCGCCGCCCACGCGCGCGATGAATTCGCCCTCGCGCACGAGGCTCGAAAGACGCCGCGCGAGGATGCGCAGCACCTCGTCGCCCGCGTGATGGCCATGCAGGTCGTTGATTTCCTTGAAGCGGTTCAGGTCGATGCCGATCAGCGCGAGCTTGCGGCTGTCCTGCGTGCGGGCCAGCTCCGCGTCGATGCGCGCGTTGAAGCTGGCGCGGTTGGGCAGGCCAGTGAGCATGTCGCTCATCGCCATCGTGCGCAGATGCTCGACCGATTCCGCGCGCACGCTGTCGTCGAGCAGAAAGCTCACGCAGCCCGCGCCCGCGATCACGAGCGCCATGCAGGCCACGGCGAGCGCCAGCGCGTGCAGGGCCGCGGGATTCGAGAAATGCCCGTCGATCGCCATCGGCTCGACCTGGAACGCCGTCATGCCGGTGAAGTGAAGCGCGGCGATGGCGAGCGCGAGCACGACCGCCACGAGGCGGGCGGACGCACCGGCGCTCATACGCGTGCTGGCCGCGTTGCCTTGCGTGCGCGCGGCGGCCCCGCCGGCAAGATGCAGGGCAAGCGCGCTGAAGCCGACCGCAAACACGAGCGACATCGCGATCCAGCCGCGATTCCAGATGACGATGCCTTCCACGCGATAGGCGAGCATGCCCGCGTAATGCATGAGCGCTATCGCCAGCCCGATGATCGCGCCGCCTAGCGCGGGCGCCGCGCGCGTAAGACGGTTGGTGACCGGGCTCGTGGCAATGACGAAGCCCGCGAAGCTGCCCGCGAGTGCGATGAGCAGCGACGTGATGGTGAGCACGGGGTCGAAGGCGACCGGAACGCCCGGCTCGAAGCCGAGCATGGCGACGAAGTGGGTGCACCAGATATCGGCGGCGGCGACCACGGCCGCGATGAACGACCAGCCGATTCGCTGCAGCGCGTGCGTGTCGAACGCGCGCAGGACGAGCCGTGCGGCAACCCACGAGCCCGCGCCGCAAATCAGCAGCGCAACGACGACGAGCCACAGGTTGTGCTTGTAGACGATGCAGCCCAGAACGCTCATAACGGCAGGCTCTCCTTGTTCACGACTCGTTCACCCAGGGCGTCGCGCCACCCTGGCACGACAAAGCGACCAGGCCGGGCGCCTCGCGCAGCTTTGCATTCGCCGCGTGCAGCGAGGAAGACGCGTCGTTGCGAGCCGGACGGCCGAAGCGACTGCGCGCGGCCAGGCGAATCTGCCAGCATGAGCGACACTTGAATGAAGAAGAAAAAGTTGGAGGTGAGCGTTAATGCGGTGGCGGCTGATGGATCTCATGCACGCGAATCAATGCTGCTGCAAAAGAGCCGCCGCGACAGCGTCGGCACAACTCGTTGGCGGGCGGAGCGAGAAAATCGGGACCCGCGCACGAGTTTACGGCAGCGGATCGCGAAACTTCAGGTAACCCTTTGGAGGACAAGTATTTGCAAACGTTTGCAGCGATCTGGTCCATCCACGCTCGCAAGCTGTGCCCCTTCCCGCCGTGCGCACAAACGCTGTACTCGCCCGTGGTCGCGCTCGAATCGAAGGTGATCCGCCCACGGTTGCTGGAATTACCAATAGCACGATCGTTCTATTTTAGGTAGGCTATCCGTCTTCCCCTTCATGATGCGAGACCGTCCCGCCATGTCGCTGATCCTTTCCCGCCGCGATCTCAACTTCCTGCTCTACGAATGGCTCGATGTCGAAAGCCTCACGCGCATCGGGCGCTATGCCGACCACACGCGCGAGACCTTCGACGCCGCGCTCGACACCTGCGAGAAGATCGCCACCGACCTGTTCGCGCCGCACAACAAGAAGAACGATCAGCACGAGCCAAACTTCGACGGCGAAACGGTCACGATCATCCCCGAGGTGCAGACGGCGCTGAAGGCGTTCAGCGAAGCGGGCCTGATGGCCGCGGGCCAGGACTATGAGTACGGCGGCATGCAGTTGCCGCTCGTCGTCGAGAAGGCGGGCTTCGCCTGGTTCAAGGGCGCGAACGTGGGCACGAGCGCCTATCCGTTCCTCACCATCGGCAACGCGAACCTGCTGCTCGCCCATGGCAGCGCAAAACAGATCGATACGTTCGTGCGGCCCGAACTGGAAGGCCGTTACTTCGGCACGATGTGCCTTTCCGAGCCGCAGGCCGGCTCGTCGCTGTCGGATGTCGCCACGCGCGCCGACTTCGAGTGCGACTCGCCGCTTGGCGCGCAATACCGTCTGCGCGGCAACAAGATGTGGATCTCGGGCGGCGAGCACGAGCTTTCCGAAAACATCGTGCACCTCGTGCTCGCGAAGATTCCCGGCCCCGATGGCAAGCTCATTGCGGGCGTGAAGGGCATCTCGCTTTTCGTCGTCCCCAGGTACCTCGTGAACGAGGACGGCTCGCGCGGCGAGCACAACGACGTCGTGCTCGCGGGCCTCAATCACAAGATGGGGTATCGCGGCACGACGAACTGCCTGCTGAACTTCGGCGAAGGCACGAAATACACGCCGGGCGGCCGGGCGGGCGCGATCGGGTATCTCGTGGGCGAGCCGCATCACGGGCTCGCGTATATGTTCCACATGATGAACGAGGCGCGCATCGGCGTGGGGCTCGGCGCCACGATGCTCGGCTACACCGGCTATCTGCATGCGCTCGACTACGCGCGCAACCGCCCGCAGGGCCGTCCCCTGGGCGCGGCGGGCAAGGACCCCGCATCGCCCCAGGTGAAGCTCGTCGAGCACGCCGACGTGCGCCGCATGCTGCTCGCGCAAAAGAGCTACGTGGAAGGGGCGCTCGCGCTCAACCTCTGGTGCGCAAAGCTCGTGGACGAAGCGAACGCGGCAAGCGGCGCCGAGCGCGAGCCGCTCGCGCTGCTGCTCGACCTGCTCACGCCCATTGCGAAGAGCTGGCCCTCGCAATGGTGTCTCGCGGCGAACGATCTTGCCATTCAGGTGCATGGCGGCTACGGCTACACGCGCGAGTACAACGTCGAGCAGTTCTATCGCGACAATCGTCTCAATCCGATCCATGAAGGCACGCACGGCATTCAAGGGCTCGACCTGCTCGGCCGCAAGGTCGTCATCAAGGACGGCGCGGCGCTCAGGATTTTCGTGGAGCGCGTGCAGGCCACGCTCGAGCGCGCGCATGCTTCGGGCGCCGCCGACGATGCCGCCCACGCGCGCGCGCTCCAGGCGGCGCTGCAGCGCCTCACGGAGGTCACGCGCCAGCTCTGGGCAGCAGGCGACCCGGCGGTGACGCTCGCCAATGCTTCGGTCTACCTGGAAGCGTTTGGCCACGTGGTCATGGCGTGGGTGTGGCTCGAGCAGGCGCACGTGGCGCGCACGGCGCTCGCGAAGGCCAGCGGCGAGGAGGCGGACTTCTATCGCGGCAAGCTTGCCGCAGCGGCTTACTTCTTCGCGTGGGAGCTGCCGAAGACGGGCGCGCAGTTCGATCTGCTCGCCTCGCTCGATCGCACCACGCTCGACATGCAGGACGCGTGGTTCTGAGCATGGCGCCTGCACCTTCGGCTGCGGGCGGCGGCGCGCAGCCATCGTAGTCCGGGCGGCGCGGCGGCCCAACACCGTGCCGAAAAAGCGCAGCGCCACAAAAGACTGGACCGGAGTCCGCTTTTGGGGCGCTGCCCGATGCCTCGCGAGGCATCGCATCGTTTCATCGCGTCACTTCATCATCCGCTGCGCGTCAGTTCGCTGCCTGCTGCTCGAAACGCCGGAGCAACTCGTTGCCGCGCGAGTTGGCCGAGTCGAGCGCCTGCTGGGGCGTCTTGCTGCCCGTCCAGACCTGTTCGAGTTCTTCGTCGACGATCGTGCGGATCTGCGGCATGTTGCCGAGGCGCAGCCCCTTCGTCCACGGCAGCGGCGGCTTGTTGAGCATCTGCTTCGTGGCCGTATCCGCGCCCGGGTGCGACGCGTAGAAGCCCTGCTGCTGCGTGAGTTCGTAGGCCGCCTTCGTGACCGGCAGATAGCCCGTGTCCTGATGCCACTTCGCTGCGACGGCCGGCGAGCTCAGGTAGGCGAGGAACTTCGCGACGCCCTTGTAGACCTCGGGATTCTTGCCGCCCAGCACCCACAGACTCGCGCCGCCGATGATCGCGTTCTGCGGCGCCCCCTTCACGCTCGGGTCGTACGGCATCATGCCGGTGCCGAAATTGAACTTCGCATACTTCTGCACGTTCGCGAGCGCGCCCGAGGAACCCATCATGATGCCGCAGTCGCCGCTATAGAACTTGGCGGTGGCTTCGTCCTTGCGGCCCACGTAGGTGAAGGTGCCCTGCTTCGCCATGTTCTGCAGGAAAGCGATGTGCGCGACCTGCACCGGCTTGTTGATTTCGAGCTGCGCGTCGAGGCCGTCGAAGCCGTTGTTACGCGTCGCGATCGGCGCGGCATGCCACGCGCTGTAGTTCTCGATCTGAATCCAGCCCTGCCAGCCCGTGGTGAAGCCGCAGCTCATGCCTGCAGCCTTGAGCTTCGCGGCGGCTTCGGCGACTTCGGGCCAGGTCTTCGGCGGCGCGTCGGGCAGGCCAGCCTTCTTGAAGGCGTCACGGTTGTAGTAGAGCACCGGCGTCGAGCTGTTGAACGGCATCGACACGAGATGGCCCGTCCTGGCGTCGCTGTAGTAGCTCGCGATGGTCGGCACAAACGCCTTTTCGTCGAGCGGCACGCCGGCAGTCTTCATCACGTCGTACACGGGAAGCACGGCCTTCTTCGCGTTCATCATCGTGGCGGTGCCGACTTCGTACACCTGCAGGATCGCGGGCGCGTCGCCGCTACGATACGCGGCGATGCCGGCGGCGAGCGTCTGGTCGTAGGTGCCCTTGAACACGGGCACGATCTTGTATTCGCTCTGCGACGCGTTGAACTGCTGCGCGATCGCGTTCACGCGCTCGCCGAGTTCGGACTCCATGGCGTGCCAGAACTGGATTTCGGTGGCGGCGTGCGCGGCCTGCGCACCGCCTGCGAGCAGCAGGGCGGCCATGAGCGTGCGAAAGCGGCCGCGCGAAGCTGCGCGTTGTATCTCGTGCTTGTTCATCTGGGTCTTCTTCCTGTTATTGATCGTTGTCCCGGCGAATGCGCGCGATGGGGCCTCGCTCGGGACTTTGGTTCAGGACTTCGATTTTCGACTTCGATACACCGGGCCGCCCGCCAGCGGTCGCGTATGCATGCCTCATGCAACCCGCGCACGACCGTTCAGCACCCTCGGCCCAAGGCCGGGCAAGGGTAGCACAGCGTATGGGACACTCGTGTGATGCCCCTCAGGAGACCCGTCAGCCGGTCAAGCGCGGGCGGGATCGTGGCAGCAAACGCAGAGCTTGTTGCCTTCCGGGTCGCGAAAGTACGCGCCGTAGTAGTTCGGGTGATAGTGAGGGCGCAGGCCGGGCGCGCCTTCATCCGCGCCGCCGTGCGCGAGCGCGGCAGCATGGGCCGCATCCACCGCAGCACGCGAGGGCGCGAGCAGCGCCACCATCTGGCCATTGCCGGGCTGCGCGGCGTTGCCGTCCCACGGCCGGCCGACCAGAAAGAGCGGGCGCGCCACGCCCGGCTCCATCCAGCCCGCCCACGGATAGTCGGGCTCGCGGAATTTCAGCACGAAGCCGAGCGTCTGCATGATCGGGGAATAGAACGTGAAGGCACGCTCGAAGTCGTCCACCCCGATGAACACGTGCGAAATCAGCGCCATCCTCTCTTCCTCCTTTTCTGGCGTTAGCGCCCTGGGTCACGTACGCGCACGGCAACGGCGTGAATGCGAGCTACACGGCGGCCGTGGCGAGCGCGCTGGAAATCGCTCGCCGCCACGAACTTCGGCTATAATCGGCCCCTGTCTTAGGGGAGTAGTCTGCAACGCCTGTTCAGGCGTTGCGCCGCCGTCAACATAATTGGTGCGAGCGCACCATGGCGTCGGCAGCCGTATTGCAGATCACTGCAAATGCGCGGCCTGACGAGACCTATGACGTTTTCCCTTACACCCGGGCCGGGCGAAGGGAAGCGTCATGGTTTCGGTGCCCGGCTCGCAGATTACGGCAAAAACAATGCTTCGCTTCGCCCCACCTATTGCCCCGCATCACCCCATTTCCGCCTCGGAGCGCTCGTCATGATCCTGACGTTCGCCCTCCTGATTGCCTCGGCCGGCATCATCTATCTCTCCTGCGAGACCTTCGTCAATAGCGTCGAGTGGCTCGGCCAGAAGCTCAAGGTCACGCAAACCGCCACCGGCACGATCCTCGCCGCGTTTGGCACTGCGCTGCCCGAGAGCGTGGTCACGTTCGTCGCGGTGACGTTCGGCGCCGATCCCGCCCACAAGGAAATCGGCGTGGGCGCCGCGATCGGCGGCCCGCTCGCGCTCAGCACGATCGCGTATGCCGTCGTAGGCGTCGCGCTGCTCGCGACCGCTGCGCGCGTGGGCCGCGAGCGCGCCGCCACCGTCGATGTGAATACGCGCCGCCTGCGCCGCGACCAGCTCTGGTTCCTCGCCATCTTCGTCGCGAAGATCGCGCTCGGGCTCGTGGTATTCAGCTTCAAGCCGGTGCTGGGCGTGGCCTTCCTCGCAGCCTACGCGTTCTACTGCTGGAAGGAGCTTTCGGCGGAAGACGGCGGCGAAGTGGAAGGCGATCTCGAACCGCTGAAGCTGCGCCCGCACGACGAGAATCCTGGCATGGTGTGGATTCTGCTGCAGACCTTGGGCGCGCTCGTGGTGATCTTCGCGGCCTCGCATCTGTTCGTGCAGCAGATCGGCGCGGTGGGGCCATGGCTCGGACTGAGCCCGCAGTTGACGGCCCTGCTCTTCAGCCCGATCGCGACCGAACTACCCGAGATCATGAACGCGATCATCTGGGTGCGCCAGGGCAAGGAGCGGCTCGCGCTGGCGAACATCAGTGGCGCGATGATGATTCAGGCCACCATCCCCACGGCGTTCGGGCTCTTCTTTACGCCCTGGCATCTCGGCACGCCGTCGATTCTCGCGGCCGTGACGACCATGATCGCCATCCTGTTCCTGCAGTGGTCGTTTCGCGCACCGAAGGTGCGCAGCCGTCAACTCACGCATGTCGGCTGGCTCTATGCGGTGTTCGCGGCGTTGCTGTTCGTGGTGTGACGCGACCTTAGCCGGCCGCGGCGGCCTGCGCGGCGCCTGCATGGTGATGGAGCCAGCGGATCATGTCGGAATGCCTGACCACGCCGACCAGCCGCCGCGCATCGTCCATCACCGGGATGTCTTGATACGCGTGCTCGATGAAGATCGGCACGAGATGCGCGAGCGGCGTGGCGCGATGGACTGCGTGCACGCCGGCCGCCATTACGGCCTCCACTGTTTCTTCCACGCGCGCCGACTCGCGCAGCAGCGTGCGGCGCAGCGTCTCCCGGAAGCGCCTGAGACCCGCCGCAGGCGCCAGATCGCCGAGCGCGTGATGCGTGACCACGCCAACCACACGGTCCATGGCGTCGACCACGGGCAGCGTCGAAGCGCCGTGCCGGCGGAACATCTCGTGCGCCGCCCGTGCGCCCATCGTCGCGGGCACGGCGGGACAGCCCATCGACATGATTTCCTCACAAGTTAGTTGTTCGAACGATCTTGGCGGAAAATCGACCGGCTCCAGCAGATGTTGCGAGAGCGCGGCAAGCGGCGAGACAGCCGCCTCGGGCGTTGGACGAAACGCCGCGCGCGGATACCGGTGTCCGGTCAAGGCGTGAAATGCGAGCGCGGCGCCCAGCAATGCGACGGACTGGAACGCGATCGGCGCGAGCACGAAGTGAAAGCCGAGCGCATGGACAGCGGGCCCGCCGAGCACGGCCGTCAGCGCGACGGCGCCTGAAGGCGGATGCACGCACCGGCACAGGAACATCGCGCAGATCGCGAGCGCCACCGCCACGGAAGCCGCGGCGACCGGCGACGCGATCCATTGTGCGCACGCCACGCCGACCAGCGCCGAGACGAAGTTGCCGCCGAGAATCGACCATGGCTGCGCAAGCGGACTGTCCGAGGCGCCGAACAGCAGCACCGCCGACGCGCCCATGGGCGCGACGAGCAGCGGAATGTCGCCCGCCGCGCCGAATAGCACGTGCGTGGCGAAGCCCGTAAACGCGATGCCGATGAGCGCTCCGCCACAACGCCGCGCCCGCTCGCTCCATCGCGGCGCGGCCGGGTTGGGCACGAAACTCGTCAGCCATTCGATGATCGCGGTGCGGGTCATGGTGCGGGCTTTACTCTCGACGCTTGCTGGGCGCTGACTGGTCGGTATGTCAGCCAGATTACCGACGCGCGCCAAACATCAACAATTGATATTTCTGTGCGTACATATAATTCATTCTGTATGCATGTTTGACATGCATCGAGTCCGCGGCGCGGGTTTTATAGGCCTCGGCGCGCACTGCGCTGCTCCATTACGCGCGCCTTTCCGTGGGCCTGGAGGGACTTGCGGGCTACCCGGCCATGGCCGCCACCACCGGGTGTCTGCCCTTCGACGCCCAGGTGAAAGCGCGCGTCACGGACATGTTCGCTCGCATGGAGGCACTGCTTGCGGGACCGGATGCGAGCAGCGCGCACTCTCGCCGACGCGCGCAATAATGATGCTCCGCAATTGCGCAAACAGAACGTATGAAGATACGCCCGCTCGTTGCCAGCAGAACGGCACGCCTCGAGCGTGCCGTTTGCTTTTACGTTAAGAAACACGCGGAGCCCCGGCGCGGATAGGTAACCGGTTCCCACAAACGGTTACCTCTAACGGCTACCTGAGCGCGCGGCTCAGTCGAGAGCCGGCAGCGTAAGCTGATGGCCGTATCGGCTGATGGCTTCGATGCGCACTTCGATCGCCTGGCGCTCGAGCTTGCGCCGCAGCCGCGAAACGACGAGGTTGACGGTAGAAGCGCCGATGTCGTCCTTCTCGGGCCGGGCCAGGCATAGCGGATCATCCGACGATCGATCGCGCCGATCTCCGAAATACGCAGGAGTGCAGATAAAAACTCGAGCGACGCATCGGCCTCCTCTCGCACGCCAACGAGCACGCCGGCGAAATGAGGTTCGCCGCGCCGCGTCATGGCGCGGCCGCGTGCGCAGGTCGTGCGCGATGCCGTCGCATGCGCCTTTTACTTCGCCCATCAGTCGGGCGACTTCGTCGATCATGCGGTTCACGAGAAGCGCGAGCATGTCGAGTTCGTCGCGCCCGGCAACGGGGAGCCGCATCGCAAGGTCGCCGCTCGCGATGCGGCCGGTGGCGCGCTTGATCAGCACAACGCGCCGGATGTGCCGGATGCTGAGCAGGAGTTCGGCGCACGGGCTGCCGCTGAGGCACAAGAGGCCACCGCCGAACAGCGCCTTCCGCAGTTCATCGTGAACGTGACGCACGTCGAGGCGCGCGCCGTCGGGCCGAATCTCACCCATGGCGCACAGGGACGCCGGCGGGTCATCTTCTTACTGCCGCGTGACGCACACCTGTCAATTCGTCAATGCGTGCGTACGCGAGGTCGCCGGCGACGCGCGGGTAGCGCAGATGAACCTTCTGTCATTCCAGCGAGCCCGATCCGGCGTGGACACCCCCTTATTCTCGAACCCGCTTTTCCGCGCGTTCGCGCTTTTTTATTTGGTTGCGGGTTCATCTAAAGGATGGGGTCATCATGAGGTCATGGCTGAAGTTTGCGTGGGTGCCGGTTGCGGGAGCGCTGAGTGTAAGCGCAGTCGCCGCTACCCATTCGTCAAGCAGACTCATGAGTTCCCGCATGCGGATCTCATGCCGCAACTCAAGGAACTGGAGGCAGTGGGCTATGAGCCGCATGCAGAAGACGACAGCTATCCTGCCGCTATCGAGGCCGCCCAGCAATGTCTCGCAGATGGGTATCGCAGTGATTGCCGGCACAGCACACGGCGGCCGCGGCAAGCTTGCCCGGGAATCAGAACTGAAGCTGGAGCACGCCCGGGTCGTAGGTCACCGTAGTATTCGATGCAGTGTACCTTCGGGCGATTCCAGTCTTCCGAGGTAGCGCCCCATGTGAACCATTGGCTGTTCCCATATCTGGTGACCTGAGCTGGGTAACCGCAAATGGGGGCTATCCGTGGCGCGCGAGCGAATGCTGCACGGTACTCGTCCGAGCCCTGGGCTGTGAGATCGCTGCATATGAGCCTTGTCTGGGTATCAAGCCAGGTGAGGCATGGCCCGGACCTTTGAAGATGCTCAATCGCTCCCATAGCCAGTTACCTTTGAGTGCAGTTGGCTCCCATACGCGGAGACCATCAAGTGTGGTTTCTCGTGAAATCATTGGGTTACGTCACTAACTGGATGTTGAATGTTAAAAAAAGGGGGCTTAGGTGACAGCGTATGGTGTCGGGAGACCCTTGGTAGACAAGCAAGGTAACCAGGAATGGGGCCACTGAAGTTGGTGACCGCTCACATGCATTAAGGTCCCCGGTTTTGGGAGACGTCTTTCTTATCGAGCGCGTGTTTCAGTGTTTACCTTTTACGCTTTAACAACTTTAGTAAACCTTTAGGAGCGTCAAACCCTTACCAGGCAAGGCTTTGCGGCCGATTTGGTGGCTGGTTATGGGATTTGCGGTACCGGGTATGGGAGCTTCGGGTTGTGGATATGGGACTTCGGTAGCCGAACATGGGGATTGCGGGTTGTGGATATGGGGAGAAGGTCGCGCACTATGGGAAAAGCCGCTGTTTTGCCCTCAGGTAGCGGTTTATGGGAGACGGGAAAGGTCGCGGCTGATGGGATGCCTTGGGCAATCGGAGCCCTTTTGACCGGGCTGCCGTGCGCGATTCAGGTGACCATTTATGGGAAGCCGCTTGGGTAACCGCTTATGGTGGTCTCTCGAATGGGGGGCATCGCTGCTTCCTGGATGGGGAAGCGGATTCCCGCGCGGAGCCGTGCTCTCAGTTGAAGGTAGCGGGATCGAGGTAACGGGTTATGGGATTCTTCATGGGTATCCTGTTATGGGTGCTCAGCGGAAACGCGCGATCTTCCAGGCCGTAGGGCGTGCACGTTGAGGTGACCGGTTATGGGAAGGGCTTCAGGTCACCATTTATGGGCGTTCCGAGCGGTGCGCGCCCGGGGGATTGGCCTTTGCGGATCGACCGGACGGCACCGTGATAAATCCCATGGACGGGTACCTGTCGGGCGCTGTTTTCATGAGTGAGTACTTACATTCGACGCTAAGGTCACTGGTTATGGGAGGTCTTCAGGAGCGAAGTGCGGCAAAGGTCTCCGGTTATGGGATCGTGCGCCGGGGCCGCGGCAAGTGCCTTCAAGGGCTGTCGAGCAAGGCGGGCCTCAGGGGAAATCGCTGGCTGTCAACGCTCTTCGCGTCTGGCTGTCGTGCCGCGCCACGATTGCGTTTGCGGCCTTGAGTCACCTGGTCGGTTGGTATACAGTTACCAACCGACCAGGTTCCCTTTCAACGTGGGTCATATGGCAAGAAAAAAGGCCGATGCCGGCGACGCCGACAAACAAGGTGCACTCATATTCCAGCAAGGCCAGCCGCCTGATCTGTTCCGCAAGGCCGTCCCGGCGATTCACATCGCACCGAAGTCCGGGTCGATCAGCCTGCAGCAGCGCAAGATGTTCAGCTCGCTGATCAAGAACGCCATTCGCCAGGATTCCCTCGAAGCCGGCCGCTCGTCGTTCGAGATCACGATCTCCGCCCTCTCCCAGGACGTCGACCTGAACAGCAACAACACCGAGTACGTCAAGGAAACGATCAACTCGCTCATCAGCACGGTCGTCAACTGGGACTACCTCACGCAAGACAAGCGCAGCATCTGGAAAGCATCCGGTCTGCTCGCGGGCGCCGAACTCGAGCGGTCGGTGTTGCGCTATACCTTCTCCGAGCAGATTCGCGGCGAACTGCTCAATCCTGAAATCTACGCGATGATCGACATGCGCATCACGCGTCAGTTCAGGAAGGCGCATTCGCTTGCACTGTGGGAGAACGTCGTCCGCTACGAGGCCGTGGGCATGACTGCGCGTTTTCCGCTTGCGACCCTGCGCGATCTGATCCTTGGCCAGGATACTTCGGCGCAATCGTACAAGCTCTACAAGCAGTTCAAGAGCCGCGTGCTGTTGCCCTGCATCAAGGAAGTCAACGAGATTTCGGATCACACGTTCGAACTCATCGAGCACAAGGTGGGACGTTCAGTCGTCGCGCTGCAGTTCCG
Organism: Paraburkholderia sp.; assembly: GCA_036514415.1. GTDB lineage: Bacteria > Pseudomonadota > Gammaproteobacteria > Burkholderiales > Burkholderiaceae > Paraburkholderia. Next base: position 4,088 of record DATBXG010000662.1, on the reverse strand, counting down.
TGTGGCTCGCAAGCCCGAGACCGATCCCTCGCAGGAGTTGCGCGCAAACGAGACGCTGCTGATTGGCGAGATGTCGAAGTTCGGCATCCCGGTTTCCGAGGCGCGGCGCTTGCTCAAGCAGTACGGCGACGAAAAAATTCGTACCGCGGTGGCTTATACCGCCGCGCGCGTAGCGCAGAAAAACGCGGCGCCGCTTGCGAACGTCGCGGCGTATTTCCGCAAGGCGCTCATGCAGGGTTACCAGTTGCCCGGCGCGAATGCCGCTGCTCCGGCAGCCGACGCCGGACGCGCGCGCGAAAGCCAGGATCAGGTCAAGGACCGTTACATCGCAGCGAAGATCAACGAGGCGCGCGCCTACTTCAATGAACTCGAGTACGACGACCAGACAGCGCTGATCAAGCGCTACAACGAGACGGTTGGCATGGACAAGCTCAAGGTGTCGACGGCGAAGGTGCCGAGCAAGATGGCGTCGACGAACTTCTTCCGCTGGGTGGTGCTCGACACCTGGGGGCAACCGACCGCTGCCGATCTGCTCGAATTCCTGTTGAGCGGACAGCAGGTGTCGGCGGGAGGCGAAGGCCAACAGGCTGCGGACGTCGAACTCGCGTTGAAGACGCGAGACGAGTGAAATTGTTCTGACACAGGGAAAGCGGCTTCGGCCGCTTTTTTTTGGTCCGATGCTTTGCGGGCACGGACGAACGCGCGCAAGAAAATTTGACTAAATATAACGACGAAGAATTCGTAGATATATATGAATTCTGGAATCTGGGAGACTTTAGGCGTTTACCACTTTCTTCGTGATGCGCTGAATATGGGCCGATAAGCGACTCGAAGATGATCCTTGTAGCTTATCGGCGACCGAAGCGCTTGTTGGAGTGGCTTTGCTATCGCATAGTTTTCGCGAGGATCTCCACGTGGAGATTGCTGTTCCCTCAAATGAGAACGCCCGGATTCCACACGTTCTCTCTTGGGACCACATTCCCGCAAACCGTCATGACTTTCACTTGCGCCGCCCGATCTCGCGAAGGCTGACCCTTGCGGGGCAATCGATGACTCTCCACGTGGAGAGCGCTTGATATGAACGTCTACCGGATCGGTATCAGCCATCCATAGTGCGATTACATGATTGAACACATAGCACTTGGCGTCCCGAATCTCCACGTGGAGATTCGCATGGTATTTCGATGCCCCTAACCGCCCTCGGAAGGTTTTTTGCTGCCGTTCTTCCATCGCTCGATCTGCCTGGCCACCGTCACACGCGCATCAAGCGGGAGTGCAAAGATCGAGTGACCTCGCGGTTTTCGCGGTCTGCTGAGTCAGCGTCCCTCGCAGCCCGATGTCGTTGCGCGATCTCCACGTGGAGATCGCGCTTTGACACTCGTGAGGCTTCACGATCTGGCTAGCCGTAAAAGCATTGCATCTCGCCTGGCACTTATCCGAACAGCCATTTGGTTGTGATCTGACAACGCCCGAGATAGAAATCCTAGAATTTACTTTAAGTTGCCGTTAGACTCCCGAATGACTTGCTGGAGTCTCCACGTGGAGAGTGCGGAGACTCACCCGCTGTTGAACAATTGCATGGAGAAACGAATGGGTCTCGTGATAGCCGTAGCGAACCAAAAGGGTGGCGTTGGCAAAACCACCACCAGCATGAATCTGGCTGGGGCATTTCAGGCTGAGGGCTACAAGGTCTATGTAGCCGATGCCGATGGCCAGCAATCGTGCATGAGCTGGTGTGCGGCGGCCGGACCCGAAACGCCTCTGCCATTCCGGGTTGGCAGCATTCACAAGCTCGAAAAGATGATTGGCCCGGAAATCGCCGCACTGGCGAACGACTACGACGTCGTCATCGTCGACTGCCCGCCCAACATCAACGACCTGACCACAGCGCGCGTCCTGGCCGTAGCCGATGCCACGGTCATTCCGACCGATGCGTCGCCGATCGACATCTGGAGTAGCGAAGGGATGATGGAACTGGTCGAGCGCACCCGCGTTGCCAATCCGGCCGGAAAGTTCGCAATTTTGCTGAATAAATCAAATTCAAAGACGCTTTTGCACACGCAGATGAGCGCCATCCTTGCCGAGAGCAACGTTCGCGTTTTCTCAGCCACCATCAAGCAACGCGAGCTTTATCGGCAGACAGCAGCGCTCGGCCGCACCGTTTTCGATGCGCGCGGCGTCCGCGGAATGAAAGTCGCGAAGGACGAGATCAGCGCGGTCTACAACGAGATCATTGCGCTGGTGCAGGAAGAAGAAGAGGAGGCTGTCGATGGCCGCTAAGCTCAACTTCACCAGCAAGGTCCGTGCGGGCATGGCTGCCGAGCGCGTCTCGGCAGGCGAGCGCCTTGCCGAGGCCGACGTCGTCAATATCGCGCAACGCGACGCGGGCGCGGGTACAACGGGCGCAGCGGACACCGCGGCAACGCCAGCCGCCCGGCCAGCCGACAGCATCGATGCACCGCTTTCCCTGCATGCGGTCCGGAAAATTGCTGTCGAGGATGTCGTCTCCAATCCGTACAATCCGCGCGCGTTCTACAGCGCCGAGACGATCGACGAACTGGCCGGGAGTTTTGCCACGCAAGGGCAGATCACCCCGATCCTCGTTACGAAACTCGCGGCGTTCCCCGGCCAATATGTGATCGTCGATGGCGAGCGCCGCATTCGCGCGGCGCGTTCGCGCGGCGACAAGTTCATCGATGCCGATGTCCGCGAGGGCCTCGACAACCAGAACCTGTACCTGCGCGCCTATCACGCCAACAAGGAGCGCGAGGAGCAGACGGTCTTCGATGACGCGCTCGCATGGAAGAAGTTGCTCGATGATCGCGTCTACGTCGACCAGGTCGAGTTGGGTGTGGCCGTGGGCGAAGATCCGAAGCACATCAGCAAGGTCATTGCGCTCACGTCACTGCCGCCGTATCTGCTTCAGCGAATGGCGCAGAACCGCAAGGATATCGGGCTCGGACACGCCTACAACATCAAGCTGATTTTCGACCGGGCGGGTGCAACGGTCGCCGAGCACTGGCTGCAGCAAGCGATCGAAGGGAAGGCGAGCGTGCGCAAGCTCGAGGCGGCAGCTTCGGCTGAAGCGGGCGCGCGCCGCGTTGGCCCGCGCCGCACACATTACCAGTCTCGCGTCCAGTTCAATCGCCCCGATGGCGTGGCTTTGGGCGAATTGAAGCTGTTCGGCGACGGCCGTGCGGAGTTGAGCCTGAAAGGCATCGCGGCCGCCGACCAGCAGCGACTGGCCGAACGCGTGAAGGCGGTGGTCGAGCAGTGGGCCTCGGAAATGGATACGTCAGACGCGGCCTGAGCGCTACGGGTAGTGGCGTAACAGCGGCAGGGAAGGGCGTCTCGAGACGCCCTTTTTTGTTTTGCTGACCGTCCGCACAGCGCAGGCAAATTGGCAGGGGTCGAATCTGTGAAACAGGCGCGATAGAGCAAGAAGAGAAGAATACTGATGTAAAATCAAATAGTTAGATCATATTTTCTAGAATGTTTCACGAAAGATTGGTGCTGAAAGAGGGTTAAATCGCGTTTTTTGCCTCTCTTGCCAGGAAGATATCCCTTACCCGTTAAAAACGTATCGAAAAAAACGTAATTTGTAATACATTGCGGATCGCCGAAACGTTGGGAATTGACAACTTCCGTCCCCCAGGCCATCCTTTATCGAATGAACTGCCGCCCCGTTACGATTGCGCTGATTATTCGCACCATTCAACGAATGGTGGGTTAGCGTACGTCTGGCAGCAGTGACAACAACCCGCCCCAAGAGGCGGGTTTTTTGTTTCCGCCTCCTGGCCAAAACGAAAGTGAATACAGGAGCCGTCATGCAGGTGCATCAAAGCCGTCCCGCCGCCGAAGCAACCGAAACCACCAGGGCCGCGCAGTCCCGACACGACGAAAACGACTATCTCCGGATGATTCTCACGGCTCGCGTGTACGACGCAGCCCGCGAGACCGAACTCGAGCGCGCCCCGAACCTCTCGGCGCGCCTGCGCAACGCGGTGTTCCTCAAGCGCGAGGACAACCAGCCGGTGTTCTCCTTCAAGCTGCGCGGCGCCTACAACAAGATGGCCCATCTCACGCCC
>DATBXG010000661.1:0-2491 GCA_036514415.1 Paraburkholderia sp. | reverse complement strand
GGCAATCGTCGCGGGCTCGAAGGTCTCGACCAAGCTCACCATCTTGAAATCGCTCGCCGAGAAGGTCGACCAGTTGATCGTCGGCGGCGGCATCGCGAACACGTTCATGCTGGCGGCCGGCCTGTCGATCGGCAAGTCGCTCGCGGAAGCCGACCTCGTCGACGAGGCGAAGGCGATCATCGACGAAGCGCGCAAGCGCGGCGCGTCGGTGCCGATCCCGAGTGACGTCGTGACCGCGAAGGAATTCTCGCCGACGGCCGTCGCGACGGTGAAGAAGGTCGCCGACATCGAAGCGGACGACATGATCCTCGACATCGGGCCGGAGACCGCCAAGGCGCTCGCGAGCCAGCTCGAGAAGGCCGGCACGGTCGTCTGGAACGGCCCGGTCGGCGTGTTCGAGTTCGACCAGTTCGGCAACGGCACGAAGACGCTCGCCGACGCGATCGCCCATTCGTCCGCGTTCTCGATCGCCGGCGGCGGCGACACGCTTGCGGCCATCGCGAAGTACAACATCGCCGACAAGGTGAGCTACATCTCGACGGGCGGCGGCGCCTTCCTCGAGTTCCTCGAAGGCAAGAAGCTGCCGGCAGTCGAAGTGCTCGAAACGCGGGCGGCTGGTTAAGTGGCGCCGCGGGCCCCGGGCGCGAAGTCGGCAAAAGCCGCCGCCATGAGCAAACTTCCTCCTGCGGGCGCCGGGAAGTCGCGCAGCGCAGCCGGGGCCGCAACCAGACAGAAGGGGCGCGCAGCGCCCCAGCCAGATACGGCGCGGGCGGGCGCGAAGCCTGCAGCCGTGACGGCAGACGTCGCAGACAAAGCGGCAAAACAGTCGACTGCTGAATCGACAGCCGCTCAGAATCCGACAGGGCGCACGGCCACGCCCGCATCGAATGCAACTACGCATGTAAGAAGCACCGCAGCGGCTCACGTGAGCCGCGCGGCGCCCTCCAAGAAAGCGACGCCGGGCTCACCCGGTGCGCGTTCCGGCGCGTCCGCACCCGCGGCACAACCGGCCAGCACTTCTCGCAGCAACGGTTTTCCCAGCGATCCTATCCAGACGAGGAGACTCATGCATCGCGCCACCAAGATTGTCGCCACCATCGGTCCGGCTTCCAGCACGCCGGACATCCTGCAGAAGATGATCCGGGCAGGACTGGACGTGGTGCGCCTCAACTTCTCGCACGGCACCGCCGACGACCACCGTCAGCGCGCTGAAATGGTGCGGGACTGCGCCCGCCAGGCCGGCCGCGAAGTCGCGATCATGGCCGACCTGCAAGGCCCCAAGATCCGCGTCGGCAAATTCGAGAATGGCAAGACGGTGCTCGAGCCGGGCCACCCGTTCATCCTCGACGCCGAATGCGAGCTCGGCAATGACGAACGCGTCGGTCTCGACTACAAGGACCTGCCGCGCGACCTGAAGCCGGGCGACGTGCTGCTGCTCAACGACGGCCTGATCGTGCTCGACGTCTCGCGCGTGATCGGCAGCGAGATTCACACGGTCGTGCGCGTGGGCGGCGACCTGTCGAACAACAAGGGCATCAACCGTCAGGGCGGCGGCCTCACGGCGCCCGCGCTGACCGCGAAGGACATGGAAGACATCCGCACGGCCATGTCGCTCGGCGCGGACTTCGTCGCCGTGTCGTTCCCGAAGAACGCCACCGACATGGAAATGGCGCGCCAGCTCGCGAACATCGCGGGCGCGCCGTACGGCATCAAGCCGAAGATGATCGCGAAGATCGAGCGCGCCGAAGCGATTCCGGCGCTCCAGGAGATTCTCGATTCGTCGGACGGCATCATGGTCGCACGCGGCGACCTCGCCGTCGAAGTGGGCAACGCGGCTGTGCCCGCGCTGCAAAAGCGCATGATCAAGATGGCGCGCGACATGAACAAGTTCGTGATCACGGCCACGCAGATGATGGAATCGATGATCCACGCGCCCGTGCCGACGCGCGCGGAAGTGTCGGACGTCGCGAACGCGGTGCTGGACGGCACGGACGCCGTGATGCTGTCGGCGGAATCGGCGGCGGGCAAGTACCCGGTGCAGACCATCGAAACGATGGCTGCCATCTGCGTCGAAGCCGAGAAGTCAGAGCACGTCGAACTGGACAAGGATTTCCTCGACCGCACCTTCACGCGCATCGACCAGTCGATCGCGATGGGCGCGCTCTTCACCGCGTATCACCTGGGCGCGAAGGCGATCGTTGCGCTGACGGAATCGGGCTCGACGGCGCTGTGGATGTCGCGTCACTGGACGCACGTGCCGATTTTCGCGCTCACGCCGCGCACGGGCAGCGAGCGCGCGATGGCGATCTACCGCAACGTGACGTCGCTGCATCTCGACACCAGCAGCGACCGCGACGTCGCGCTCGCGCAGGCGCTCGAGGTGGTGGTCGGCAAGGGTTACGCGGCGCGCGGCGACATGGTCGTGCTGACCGTCGGCGAACCGATGGGCCAGGCGGGCGGCACGAACACGCTGAAGATCGTGCGCGTGGGC
>DATBXG010000660.1:0-2235 GCA_036514415.1 Paraburkholderia sp. | reverse complement strand
GAGCCGCAGGCGTACTTCGGCGACCAGGAGCTTTCGTACGACCATGGCGTGTGTGCCGGAAAGATCGACGCGCATTGCGAGCTTTCCCAGTCCACGGTGTCCGCGCACCTGGCCGTGCTGCAGAAGGCCGGGCTCGTCACGTCGAAGCGCGTGGGGCAGTGGGTGTTCTTCAAGCGCAACGAGCCGGTCATCGAGGCGTTCATCGCCCACATGAACTCTCAGTTGTGAGCGATCTGCAGCCGTTTCGTTTCCCGCATCCCTTTTCAGCCCGCGGGCCGCGCCCGCAGACAAGGTAAATCTATGGCAACGCTTTTCGACCCCATCCAGATCGGCGCCCTCACGCTGCCCAACCGCATCATCATGGCTCCGCTCACGCGTCAGCGCGCAGGCGAAGTGCGCGTGCCCAACGCGCTCATGGCGAAGTACTACGCCGAGCGCGCGACGGCTGGCCTCATCATCAGCGAGGCGACCTCGGTGACGCCGCAAGGCGTCGGCTATGCCGAGACGCCCGGCATCTGGTCGCAGGAGCAGGTGGAAGGCTGGAAGATCGTGACCGATGCCGTGCACGCCGCGGGCGGCCGCATCTTCCTGCAGCTGTGGCACGTGGGCCGGGTGTCCGACCCGGTGTTCCTGAACGGCGATCTGCCGGTCGCGCCCAGCGCGATCGCGCCGCAAGGCCATGTGAGCCTCGTGCGCCCGCAGCGCGGCTACGTCACGCCGCGCGCGCTCGAAACGGAGGAAATCGCCGGCGTGATCGCCGCATTCCGCCAGGGCGCGGTCAACGCGAAAGCAGCGGGCTTCGACGGCGTGGAGATCCACGGCGCAAACGGCTATCTGCTCGACCAGTTCCTGCAGGACAGCACCAACCATCGCACCGACGCCTATGGCGGCTCGATCGAGAACCGCGCGCGCCTGCTGCTCGAAATCACCGACGCGTGCATCGACGTGTGGGGCGCCGACCGCGTAGGCATGCATATCGCGCCGCGCGGCGACGCTCACACGATGGGCGACTCGGACCCGGCAGCGACGTTCGGCTACGTGGCGCGCGAGCTCGGCAAGCGCAAGATCGCGTTCCTCTTCGCGCGCGAAGCGCTGGGCGACAACCGTCTCGGGCCGCAGCTGAAGGCGCAGTTCGGCGGTCCGTTCATCGCGAACGAGCGGTTCTCGCTGGAATCGGCGCAGGCCGTGGTCGCGGACGGCGAAGCCGACGCGGTCGCGTGGGGCCAGTTGTTCATCGCGAACCCCGATCTGCCGCGCCGCTTCGAACTGAACTCACCGCTCAATGCGCCGAATCCGTCGACGTATTACGCGCGCGGCGAAACGGGCTATACGGACTACCCGTCGCTCGAAAACGCGGCATAAAGCCCGGCATATCGGCGAGGCGATCGCAAAACGCGTGCGGCCTGTGGGCGCACGCCACTGGGCGGCCACGGCGCAGGCATCCTGCCTCGCCGTGGCCGCTCTGCGCTGGAAGGCCTGAAAACACGGGGTTTGCACGCGCGTGGACGGCAAACCTCAGACAGATCGCATGGCCGCTCCCTCCCCGGAGTGACCGCTCGATAGGCGGATTCAATTGGTATCCCGCGCGCGCATATCCTTGAATTCAAAACCCTGCCTTCCACCCATTCTTCGCCGACCGGAGCCAAGTCATGCCGAAAGCCGACATCACCAAGATCGTGCACACCATCGCCGAAGAAACCAACACGCCCGAGGAAACCGTCGCGCGCATTTACGCCGACACCCTCGATGAATATCGCGCCGAAGCGCGCATCCAGGACTACCTCACACTCTTCGCCGAGCGCAAAGTACGCGCGACGCTGCGGCAAAACAGCACGAAACACTAGCCGCCCACAGCCGCGCCTGATTTTGCGCCGGCCGCGTCAGGCCGGCTCCTCCTCCCGCCACGTTCCCTCTCGCTGCGCGCCTCGATCAGGTTCGCGCAGCGTCCCTGTTGCGCGCACCCGGCGCGCGGCCATCGCCATCTCTTAAGGTTGGTTTAATTCTTTGCTGCAACCATAGGCTCAACCCCTGTTGAGCCGCCGGAACATCGGCGGCATTTTTTTGCGCGGCAAACCTAGGAGGAGCGAGGTCATGGTTGAAGACGACGTGCTGGTGCACCTGCAGACCCTGCTGCGCGACGGCGCGGCTTCGACGGTCGCGTCATGCCGTGTCTCCACGCCGCTCCAGCATCCGTGGGGCCGCGCCTACCGGCTCGTCGAATGGACGACGCCGCTC
>DATBXG010000659.1:0-4744 GCA_036514415.1 Paraburkholderia sp. | reverse complement strand
GAAGATTTCCAGAAGACGATGGCGCTCGTCGAAGAGATGAAGTACGACACGAGCTTCTCGTTCATCTACAGCCCGCGCCCGGGCACGCCCGCCGCGAACCTCTCCGACGACACGCCGCGCGAAGCGAAGCTCAAGCGCCTGCAGCACCTGCAGGCCACGATCGAAGAGAACGTGCAGCGCATCAGCCAGTCGATGGTCGGCCGGGTCGAGCGCATTCTCGTGGAAGGCCCCTCGCGCAAGGACCCGAGCGAACTGTCGGGCCGCACGGAGAACAACCGCGTCGTGAACTTCCCGGCGCCGCTCGCCTCGCACGCGCGGCTGATCGGCCAGATGATCGACGTCAAGATCAACCACGCGTACCCGCACTCGCTGCGCGGCGAACTCGTGCTCGCGCACGAGGACGCTTCGACGCTCACGCACTGATCGACCACTGCGCGCCCACAGCGTGCCCAATCCGCGCCCACCACGCGGCACACCAGGCATCGGAATTCAGGAGTTCAGAGACACCTTGAAGCCCAATCAGCAGCATCTGGAATTCACCGCGCCGCGCGACGACAACGCGCGGCTCGCCAACCTCTGCGGCCCGCTCGACGAAAATCTGCGGCAGATCGAGCAGGCGCTCGACGTGACGCTCGCGCGGCGCGGCCATCGCATCAGCATTCGCGGGCGCGGCGCGAAGCTCGCGCTCACGGCGCTCGAGAACTTCTACAACCGGGCACGCGATCCGCTCTCCGTCGACGACATTCAGCTGGCGCTCGTCGAAGCGCGTCACGCAGCGAACGACCCGCGCGGCAACGGCAACGGCGGCGTGCGCGGCAACGCCAATGGCAGAAACAGCAGCAACAACGCCGCCGACGCCACGGAAATCGACCCCCGTTTCCGCGGCGACCCCGATCATCCGTTCGACGAGCCCGCGCGCGAAGGCTTCGACGCCGAGGAACTCGGCCCGAAGCTCTACACGCGCCGCGCCGACCTGCGCGGCCGTACGCCGGCGCAGCGCGAGTACCTCAAGCAGATCATCTCGCACGACGTGACGTTCGGCGTCGGGCCCGCGGGCACCGGCAAGACCTATCTCGCCGTGGCCTGCGCCGTGGACTCGCTCGAACGCGACCAGGTCAAGCGCATCGTGCTCACGCGTCCGGCTGTGGAAGCGGGCGAGCGTCTCGGCTTTCTGCCGGGCGACCTCGCGCAGAAGGTCGATCCGTATCTGCGTCCGCTCTATGACGCGCTCTACGATCTGCTCGGCTTCGACAAGACCGCGAAGATGTTCGAGCGCCAGATGATCGAAATCGCGCCGCTCGCGTACATGCGCGGGCGCACGCTCAATCACGCGTTCATCATCCTCGACGAGGCGCAGAACACCACGCCCGAGCAGATGAAGATGTTCCTCACGCGTATCGGCTTCGGGTCGAAGGCCGTCGTGACCGGCGACACCACCCAGGTGGACTTGCCGCGCGGCCAGAAGAGCGGACTGATCGAGGCGCAGCAGGTGCTCGCCAACGTGCGCGGCATCGCACTCACGCGCTTCACGAGCGCGGACGTCGTGCGCCATCCGCTCGTCGCGCGTATCGTCGAGGCTTATGACGCGCACTCGAAAAAGGACGAAAGCGTTGGCGACGCACGCTGACGCCGTGGTCTGCCTCGCTCCCCTGCTCCAGCCCATGCCCCGCGCACCGAAACTCAAACTGACCGTGCAGTTCCCCGCCGCGAAGGCGTTCCCCGAGCACAAGGCCGCACTGCCGCGCGCCACCGTGGCGGCGTGGCTCAAGGCCGCGCTCTTCGCGGACGCGGAACTGGCCGTGCGCTTCGTCGACGCCGAGGAAGGCCGCACACTGAACCGCACTTATCGCGGCAAGGACTACGCGACCAACGTGCTCACCTTCGCCTATGCGGAGAGCGAGGACGATCCGGTCACGGGCGACCTGATCCTGTGCTGCCCCGTGGTGGAAAAGGAAGCCGCCGAGCAGGGCAAGCCGCTCGCCGCGCACTACGCGCACCTGCTCGTGCACGGCGCGCTGCACGCACAGGGCTACGACCACGAGGACGAGGCCGAAGCCGAGGAGATGGAGGGCATCGAGACCGAGGTGCTCAACTCGCTCGGCTTTCCTGATCCGTACAAGTAAGCCCCGGCCATGAGCGACAAGCGCACGCCCGATTTCGCCGAACCCTCCGCACTGCCCGAGGCAGGCGGCGCGAGCGTGCCCTGCCCCGACTACCCGCCGGCGCTCGGCGAGTCGCGGCTCCTGAGCGAAGACGAACTGCGCGCCTCGCTCGCCTGCACGCTCGAGGGCTGGGACGGTGAAAGCGACATGTGGCTCTTCGGCTATGGCTCGCTGATCTGGAACCCAGGGCTCCCCACGGTCGAGAACGTGCGTTCGCGCGTGCACGGCTATCATCGCGGGCTTTACCTGTGGTCCCGCGTCAACCGCGGCACGCCCGAGCAGCCCGGCCTCGTGCTTGCGCTCGACCGCGGCGGCTCGTGCGCGGGCGTCGCGTTCCGTCTTGCGGCCGAAGGCGTGATGCCGCACCTCGAAGCGCTCTGGCGCCGCGAAATGCCGATGGGCTCGTACCGCCCCGCCTGGCTGCCCTGCGTGCTCGCAGACGGCCGCCGCGTCGCCGCGCTCGCATTCGTCATGCGGCGCGATGTGGCGTCATACACCGGCAAGCTTTCCGAAGCCACGGTGCGCACCGTGTTCGGCTGCGCGTCGGGCCGCTACGGCACGACGCTCGACTACGTGCGCCGCACCGTCGATGCACTGCGCGAAAGCGGCATGCGCGACCGCGCGCTGGAGCGGCTGCTCGCGCGCTGCGCCTGAAGTTGCGCCTGAAGTTGCGTTCGTAACGTTGACCAAGGCACCTGCGCAAGCCTCGGAGTTCAGAGTTCAGTCCGGGGTAAGCAGAGAATTTGCGGTTTTTAGTGGGGCGTTTCGCAGCGCGCCGTTTTTCGTCGACCGGGCGGCCACGCCGCATCTGCGTTAGGATTGATCTGCCGATGTGTGCCCTGCGTGTGGCATTACACGGTCGCGCCACAGGCTTGTTGTATCCTTAACCCTCCGCAACAGCGCGCCCGGCCCCAAGCGGCAAAGGGCGCACCACCATGAACGACTCTTATCCCAGTCGACGCCAGACCGACAAACCGCAGGAAAAGCGCTCCCTACTCGAGCGGCTGACCGACTTCATCTCGCCCGAGCCCGACTCTCGCAGCGAGCTTCTCGAAATCCTCCAGGACGCGCACGCGCGCAACTTGATCGACGCCGATTCGCTTTCGATGATCGAAGGCGTGTTCCAGGTGTCCGAGCTTTGCGCACGCGACATCATGATCCCGCGCGCCCAGATGGACGCGATCAACATCGCCGAAAGTCCTGACGAATTCATTCCGTTCGTGCTGGAGAAAGCGCACTCGCGCTACCCCGTGTACGACGGCAATCGCGACAACGTCATCGGCGTGCTGCTCGCGAAAGATCTGCTGCGCTACTACGCCGAAGAGGAATTCGACGTGCGCGGCATGCTGCGCCCGGCCGTGTTCATCCCTGAGTCGAAGCGCCTGAACGTGCTGCTGCACGACTTTCGCCAGAACCGCAATCACATCGCCATCGTCGTGGACGAATACGGCGGCGTGGCCGGTCTCATCACGATCGAGGACGTGCTGGAGCAGATCGTGGGCGACATCGAGGACGAGTACGACTTCGACGAGGAAAGCGGCAACATCATCGCCTCGCCCGATGGGCGCTTCCGCGTGCGCGCCCTCACCGAAATCGAGCAGTTCAACGAGGCGTTCGGCACCCATTACTCCGACGAGGAAGTCGACACGATCGGCGGCTTCGTCACGAATCACTTCGGGCGCGTGCCGCATCGCGGGGAGAAGGTGCGCATCGACGACCTGATCTTCGAGGTGCTGCGCGCCGACGCGCGCCAGGTTCACATGCTGCTGGTGCGTCGCGACCCGATGGCAGGACAGCGCGAAGCCGCGCTGCAGCCGCCGGGCACCTGACGAAACGCGAGCGCGCCGCCCATGCGCAGACGACGCCAGCCTCCGGGCTGGCGTTTTTGCTTCGAGCGCGCAAACGCTCCGATCCGTCCCCAGGAGCCCGTCCCGGTAACGACGCACGAAAGTGCTATCGTTGCGCTCGTCGCGCAATCCGCGCTCGCGCTTTTCAGCGCGCCTTCCATCGCATTCCACCGCACCGCATGGCCGAACCGACCGATACCCGCACGCGCACCGAGGCGCGCGTGACCGAAACCACCAACGGCGCCGCGCGCCGCGCGCTGCCCTTCTGGCACTATCTCGCCGCCGCCGCGCTGGGCGCGCTCAACACGCTGTCGTTCGCGCCAACGCCGCATGGCGGCTGGCTCGCGATCGCGATCTTTGCGCTGTTCTACTTCTGGCTCACGCGCACCACCGGCTGGAAGAGCGCGCTCTTGACGGGCTGGGCGTTCGGCTTCGGCAACTTCGTGAGCGGCGTGTGGTGGCTCTACGTGAGCATGCACTTCTACGGCGGCATGCCCGCGGTGCTCGCGGGTGCGGCGCTCGTGCTGTTCTCGCTTTACCTCGGTCTGTATCCGGCGCTCGCCTCACTCATCTGGTCGTTTTGCGCGGGACACGCGAAGAATGGACGCAGCGGCGAGTTGCCGTTCTCGCCCACGTGGCACGGCGCCTTTGCATTCGCGAGTGCATGGGCGCTCGGCGAATGGGCGCGCGGCTATGTGTTCACCGGCTTTCCCTGGCTGGCGAGCGGCTACGCGC
>DATBXG010000658.1:0-2057 GCA_036514415.1 Paraburkholderia sp. | reverse complement strand
ATCGGGAGCCGCATCGAGCTTGACCATCCAGCCGTCGATGCCTTCGGGATAGAACTGCCCGTCGATCGCGCCGTAGAGCGAGTTGCTGAAATAGACGCGCCGGCCGTCGCGGCTCACCTCCACCATCTGCGGACCGCCATTCAGCGCGCGCTCCGGCGCGAAAGGATGCGCGGCGCGCGCCGCGATGCCGCCTATGCGCACGCAGCCGGTGAGCTTCGCGTGCTCCGGGTCCGACACGTCGTACTGGCGCAAATCGCCCGTCCCCCAGCACGCCGCGTAAAGAAAGCGGTCGTCGAGCGAGAGCGCGATATCGGTGACGAGCGGCGGCACGGCCGCAAAACCCTTGAGCATGGGCGGCAAATGCTCGGGGTCGGCGGGCTCGGCGGGAATCTCGATGATCTTGCGCGCGGCCCACTCGTCACCGTCGCGATACCACTGCCAGATCGAGGCGGAGAGGTCTTTCAGGCTGATCACGGAATTCACGAAACCGTAGGGCCGCGTGGGATTGTGCGCGGGGCGCAGCTCGAACACGAGCTGGTTCTCCGCGCCGAAATCGAGCACCTGCTTGTGCTGGCGCGTGTGCAGATCCCAGAAGTGCAGGCGATGGCCATACTGGCCGCCGAGCAGGACTTCGGGCACGAGGCCGTTTTCGAAGGCCGCGGGCAGGCCCCATTCGCTCGTTACGAGCGTGTCATAGCCAAGGTGCCACCAGCCGTCGTAGGCGAGCTGCTGCGGGCCGCGGTCGATCTCCCATTGGCCGAGTATGTCGAAGCTCTCGTGGTCCATCAGAAAGATGCCGCCGGGCGCTTCGCCTTGCGCGTTCGCGAGCGAGGTCACATAAATGCCTTCCGGCCCGCAATGCACGGTATGAGGACGCGTATAGCCCGCGCGCTGCGCCACGCTCTCGGGTTCATGCACGCGCACGATATGCGGGCGGCGCGGGTCGGGCTTCGTGTCGACGATATGAATGCGCGAGGAGCGCAGTCCGGGCACGACGAGATAGCGCCGCTCGGTATGCGCGTGGGGCGCGTTGGGGCACAGGCACGAACTGCAGGCATTCCAGCCGAAGTGATGGAGTTCGTCACCCACATTGGGCATGGGCAGCCGATGTACGATGCGCCCGAACTCCGGCGAGCGCGGGTCGAGATCGACCACATCGAGCGAGTCGGGCACGCTGCGCGTGGGGTCGAAGCTCGCCACGTACGCCAGCGTTTCCGGCGGGGCGTCGCCAGCCATGCGCGCGGACGGGTAGAAGGTCGGATCCGGTTGCCATGTCGCCATTGCTGCCCCCTCATCGAAGATTCGGAAGAGACCCTATCATGCACCAGAGTGCGACAGTGCGTTGCGCGCGCGTTCCATATTCCAGTTGGATAGAAGCTTATGCGGTCGAGCAATTAAGCGCGATTTTGATTATCCGTTCTCCGAAAACAGTGAATTCGCGTTCGCGGCGTTTATTCGCGGAGCCTAACTTCCTAGACTTGTAAGCAACGGATGCAGAGATGCCGCTGCGCCGATTCGATCAAGTCACTGGAGGTTAGTCATGAAATCGCTCATCAAGGCTGTTGCGCTCGTTGCCGTGCTCGCTGTGCCGGCTGTCTCCTTCGCGCAGACACAAGGCAACAACGGACCGGTTACGCGGGCCCAGGTGCGCAGCGAACTGGCGCAACTCGAAGCCGCTGGGTATCGTCCGTCCGTGAACGACCTGTATTACCCCGACGATCTGCAGAAGGCGCAGGCGCGCGTGAATGCGCAAGCCGTGGCCGTTGCACCGACAAGCGGCTATGGCCCTGCCACGAGCGGCTCGTCGCAAAGCGGCGAGCGTAGCGACGGCGCGGTTAGCAGCTACTCGCCGCCCGTGTATAACGCGCATTGAGTTTCACGTCGATATACAGGTGATTAGCATCACCTAGGGATTGCTGGCCCGCGATGCCGTTAGCGTGCATCGCGGGCCGGTTCGTTTCCCGCATTGGGACGCATTGTTTGATTTCATCCCCGCACTGAAGCGCCAGTCGTCACGGCGTGACACAACGCCGCCATCTCGTCCCTCATCGGCTCCC
>DATBXG010000657.1:0-4392 GCA_036514415.1 Paraburkholderia sp. | reverse complement strand
GACTTCCGGGTGACGCAGCGCGAACTCCACCGTCGCCTTCAGGTAGCCGAGCTTGCTGCCGCAGTCGAAGCGCGTGCCGTGGTACTTGTACGCGAGCACCTGCTCGTCGGCGAGCAGCGACTGGATCGCGTCGGTGAGCTGCAGCTCGCCGCCCGCACCCGGCTTGATCGACTTCAGATGCTCGAAAATGCGCGGCTTGAGCACGTAGCGGCCGACCACGCCGAGGTTCGACGGCGCGACTTCGGGCGCCGGCTTCTCGACGATGCCCGAAAGCTTGACGATCGAGTCTTCCCACTCCTTGCCGTCGACGATGCCGTACGAGCGCGTTTCCGAGGGCGGGATCTCTTCCACGCCGAGCACCGAGCTGTGGTAGTGATCGAACACCTCGACCATCTGCTGCATGACGGGCGGCGTGCCGTAGAGCAGGTCGTCCGCGAGAATCACGGCGAACGGGTTGTCGCCCACGAGCTTTTCCGCGCACAGCACGGCGTGGCCGAGACCGAGCGCTTCGGGCTGGCGGACGTAGAAGCAGTCGACGTTGTTCGGCTTGATGTTGCGCACCAGTTCGAGCAGCTTGGCCTTGCCGCGCGCTTCGAGTTCAGCCTCGATCTCGTACGACTTGTCGAAATGGTCCTCGATCGCGCGCTTGCTGCGCCCGGTCACGAAGATCATTTCGGTGATGCCCGCAGCCACGGCTTCTTCGACCGCGTACTGAATGAGCGGCTTGTCGACCACGGGCAGCATTTCCTTCGGGCTCGCTTTCGTGGCCGGAAGGAAGCGCGTGCCGAGGCCCGCAACCGGGAATACCGCTTTTGTCACTTTCAGCATGTCTTTAGTCCCTGTCCTGGTGCTCACATGGCACCGCGGGTGCGATGCCATGCGCTACAGCCTTGTTTGCCAAATTGGCTATCAGGCCGGCAACCGCGCGAGTTGCGCGGTCAGCTTGTCCAGCGTTGCCTGGTATTCTGCCAGTCTTTTCTGCTCCTGCTCAACGACTGCCGGCGGAGCTTTTGCTACAAAACTGTCATTTCCGAGCTTCGCCTTGCACTTCGTCACCTCGTTGCCGAGGCGGGCGATTTCCTTCGACAGACGTTCGCGTTCGGCGGCGACATCGATCTCCACCTTCAGCACCAGCTTGTCCGTACCGACGATAGCAACTGGCGCGCCTGCCGAGGCTGCGTCGAGCGCCGCTTCGTCGGCGATGATCTGGACCTCCGAAAGCTTCGCGAGCGCTTGCGCATAGGGCGCGAACGTCGCGAGGCGCCCGGCGTTGCCCGTGGCGAGCAGCGGCACCTTCGTGGCGGGCGAGAGGCCCATCTCGCCACGCAGGTTGCGGCATGCGTCGATCACGGACTTCAGGTCGGCGGCCCATTGCTCCGCGGTTTCGTCGATCTTCTTCGCTTCCGCCACCGGGTAGCGCTGCACCATGATCGATGCTTCGCCTTGGGCGGCGCCCTGCGGGTAGGCGTCGGTGAGCGGCGCCACCTTCTGCCAGAGCGCCTCGGTGATGAACGGAATCACCGGGTGCGCGAGGCGCAGCACCGTTTCCAGCACGCGCAGCAGCGTGCGGCGCGTGGCGCGCTGCTGCTCGGGCGTACCCGTCTGGATCTGCACCTTCGCCAGTTCCAGATACCAGTCACAGTATTCGTCCCAGACGAACTTGTATATGGCGTTGGCCACGTTGTCGAAACGATAGTCCGCGAAGCCCTTCGCGACTTCGGCTTCCACGCGCTGCAGGAGCGAGACGATCCAGCGGTCGGCCTGCGAGAAGTCCGTGTAGCCGCCGGGGCCGCAGTCGCCCGGCTGGCATGCGCCAGGCTTGCTGAACCCGCAGTCGTGGCCTTCGCAGTTCATCAGCACGAAGCGCGTGGCGTTCCAGAGCTTGTTGCAGAAGTTGCGATAGCCCTCGCAGCGCGCGAGGTCGAAGTTCACGTTGCGGCCGAGCGTGGCCATCGACGCCATCGTGAAGCGCAGCGCGTCGGTGCCGAAGGCGGGAATGCCTTCCGGGAATTCCTTGCGCGTCTTCTTTTCGATCGTCGCGGCCTGCTTGGGATTCATGAGGCCCGTGGTGCGCTTGGCGACCAGCGTCTCGAGGTCGATGCCATCGACGATGTCGATCGGGTCGAGCGTGTTGCCCTTGCTCTTCGACATCTTCTGACCCTCGGCATCGCGCACGAGGCCGTGCACGTACACCGTGTCGAACGGCACCTTGCCGGTGAAGTGCGTGGTCATCATGACCATGCGCGCCACCCAGAAGAAGATGATGTCAAAGCCCGTGACCAGCACGGAGGAAGGCAGGAAGGCCTTCAGCTCCGGCGTTTCCTGCGGCCAGCCGAGCGACGAGAACGGTACGAGCGCCGACGAGAACCACGTGTCGAGCACGTCTTCGTCGCGCTTCAGTGCGCCCTTGTAGCCCTTGGCTTCGGCCTGTGCGCGCGCTTCTTCCTCGCTCTTCGCGACGAAGATTTCGCCGTTCTCGCCGTACCACGCCGGGATCTGGTGGCCCCACCAGAGCTGGCGCGAGATGCACCAGTCCTGGATGTTTTCGAGCCACTGGTAGTAGGTCGTGGTCCAGTTCTCCGGCACGAACTTGATCTGGCCGCTGCGCACCACGTCGAGCGAGGTTTCGGTGATCGACTTGCCGGGGTTGAAGGTGCCCTCGGGCGCGGGCTTCGTCATCGCCACGAACCACTGGTCCGTGAGCATCGGCTCGATCACCACGCCCGTGCGGTCGCCGCGCGGCACCATGAGCTTGTGCGGCTGCACCGAGTCGAGCAGACCCAGCGCCTCGAAGTCGGCGACGACCTGCTTGCGCGCCTCGAAGCGGTCGAGGCCATGGTATCTGGCGGGCGCGTTGTCGTTGATCTTCGCGTCGAGCGTGAGGATCTCGATCATCGGCAGGCCGTGGCGCAGACCCACCTGGTAGTCGTTGAAGTCGTGCGCGGGCGTGACCTTCACGACGCCCGTGCCGAACTCGCGATCCACGTACTCGTCGGCGATCACCGGGATTTCACGGTCGGTGAGCGGCAGTTTCACCATCTTGCCGATCAGGTGCGCGTAGCGCTCGTCTTCCGGGTGCACCATCACGGCCGTGTCGCCGAGCATGGTTTCCGGACGCGTCGTGGCGACGGTCAGCGTGGCCGAGCCGTCCGCGAGCGGATAGCGCAGGTGCCACAGGTTGCCGTTTTCCTCTTCGCTCGCCACTTCGAGGTCCGAGACGGCGGTGAGGAGCACCGGGTCCCAGTTCACGAGGCGCTTGCCGCGGTAGATCAGACCCTGTTCATAGAGGCGCACGAACACGTCGCGCACGGCGGCCGACATCTTGTCGTCCATCGTGAAGTATTCGCGCGACCAGTCGATCGAGGCGCCCAGACGGCGCACCTGACCGGTGATGGTCGAGCCCGACTGCTGCTTCCATTCCCACACGCGCTCGACGAACTTCTCGCGGCCCAGGTCGTGGCGCGAGACCTTCTGCGCGTCGAGCTGGCGCTCGACCACGATCTGCGTGGCGATGCCCGCGTGGTCCGTGCCCGGCACCCACAGCGTGTTGTCGCCGAGCATGCGGTGGTAGCGCGCGAGGCCGTCCATGATCGTCTGGTTGAACGCGTGCCCCATGTGCAGCGTGCCGGTGACGTTGGGCGGCGGCAACTGGATCGAGAAATTGTTGCGGCCGGGCTCGAAGGTCGCGGCGGCGTAGCCGCGACGCTCCCATTCGGGGCCCCAATGGGCCTCGATCGTCTGGGGCTCGAAGCTTTTCGCTAGCGTGCTGTCGCTCATGGGTGGAATCTGCCGAAAAAAGGATGCGGAAACGTTCGATTATAAGGGGAAGTCCTGTCGGAGCCGACGCGCCAGCCGAGGTGGGGCGGTGCGCGGGCCGTGGTAGTGGCGTTGCGGGCGCGAGGCGCACCGCGCCCGGGTCGCCCACGCCGCCGCGTGCGTGCGCACTTATAATGGCGGTCTGCCATTCAACGGCGCGCCTTTGCCGTGCGCCACGTCCCCGGGGTCCCGCCTTGGGGTCACGCTCCTTTTCAGCCCATGCCCGAACTGCTCGCGAACCTGAACCCCGAACAACTCGCCGCCGTCACGTTGCCCAACGAACCGGCGCTCATTCTGGCCGGGGCCGGCAGCGGCAAGACGCGCGTGCTGATCACGCGCATTGCATGGCTGATCCAGCAAGGCATGGCCTCGCCCTCGACCATCCTGGCCGTGACCTTCACGAACAAGGCCGCGCGCGAAATGATGGGGCGCCTCCAGGCGCTCCTGCCCATCGACACGCGCGGCATGTGGATCGGCACGTTCCACGGCCTGTGCAACCGCATGCTGCGCGCGCATTTCCGCGACGCCGGCCTGCCGCAGACCTTCCAGATCCTCGACACCGCAGACCAGCTCTCG
>DATBXG010000656.1:0-2156 GCA_036514415.1 Paraburkholderia sp. | reverse complement strand
GCCGCGCCCGCAGCCGGGCAATCCGCGCCCGCGCATTTTCCGGCTGCCGCAGGCGGGCGGCATCATCAATCGCATGGGGTTCAACAACCACGGCGTCGAGCAGTTCGTGAAGAACGTGCAGGCCGCGCGCTATCGCGGCATTCTCGGCCTGAATATCGGCAAGAATGCCGACACGCCGATCGAGCGCGCCGCCGACGACTATCTCTTCTGCCTCGAACGCGTCTATCCGTTCGCGAGCTACGTGACGATCAACATCTCGTCGCCGAATACGAAGAATTTGCGCCAGCTGCAAGGCGGCGGCGAACTCGACGCCCTCCTCGCCGCGCTCAAGGACAAGCAGCAGCGTCTGGCCGACATGCATGGCAAGCTCGTGCCGCTGGCGCTCAAGATCGCGCCCGATCTCGACGACGAGCAGATCAAGGAAATCGCCGACACGCTCCTGCGCCACAAGATCGAAGGCGTGATCGCGACCAACACCACGCTCTCGCGCGCGGCGGTCGAAGGCATGCCGAATGCGAACGAAGCAGGCGGCCTCTCCGGGCGCCCCGTGTTCGACGCGTCGAACAACGTGATCCGCAAGCTGCGCGCCGAGCTGGGCGAGCAGGTGCCGATCATCGGCGTGGGCGGCATCTTTTCGGGCGACGACGCGCGCGCGAAGATCGCGGCCGGCGCCTCGCTCGTGCAGGTCTACACGGGCTTCATCTACCGCGGCCCGGCGCTCGTGGCCGAATGTGCACGCGCGCTGGCCTCGGGCCGCGCGTGAAGCTATAGTGGCAGGCTAGTCATGGCGCATCGGAGGCGCTGTGCACTAGCACTGGAATCGCAGCAGCAGAACAAGAGGAAAACATGAAATCCGGTTTGCTGAAAAAACTCTTTGCACTCGCAATCGTCGGCGCATCGTTCGTCGCAGCCAGCGCCCACGCCGAAGACCTGCTCGACCAGGTCAAGGCGCGCGGCACGCTGCGCGTCGGTCTCGAAGGCACGTTCCCCCCGTTCAACTCGAAGGCGCCCAATGGCGAGCTGGTCGGCTATGACGTCGACATCGCGAGAGCCGTGGCCGCGAAGATGGGCCTGAAGCCCGAGTTCGTCACGACCGAATGGAGCGGCATCATCGCCGGCCTCCAGGCTGGCAAGTTCGACGTGATCGTGAACCAGGTGGGCGTCACCGACCAGCGCAAGGCCGCGCTCGACTTCTCGCCGGCCTACACGTACTCGGCCGCGCAGCTCATCCAGCGCAAGGACGACACGCGCCAGTTCAAGTCGCTCGACGACCTCAAGGGCAAGAAGCTCGGCGTCGGTCTCGGCACGAACTACATGGACATGGCCAAGTCGGTGCCGGGCATCGACGTGAAGACCTATCCGGGCGCGCCCGAATATCTGCGCGACCTCGCCGCGAACCGTCTCGACGCGGCGCTCAACGACCGCCTGATGCTCGCCTACCTGCTGAAGAACTCGCAGCTGCCGCTGCGCACGGGCGCGATCGTAGGCGATGGCAACCCGTCGGCCATCCCGTTCAGGAAGGGCAATCCGAAGTTCGCCAAGGCGATCGACGACGCGATGACGCAACTCGAAGCCGACGGCACCTTCTCGAAGATCTCGGACAAATGGTTTGGCATCGACGTGACCAGGCCGCTCTCGCGTTGATCCCGGCATGATCCTCGGCACCGCACAGCCGGGCTGACGCGAAGGGCGGCATCGCACGATGCCGCCCTTCGCCTATGCGTGGCCATTGGCGCAGCCACAAGCAAAACGCGCCACTTCACCTCGTTACCTACGCCCATGCCCATTTACACGCTCATCATCCAGTCGCTGCCGGTGCTCGCGCAGGGCGCGGTGCTGACGGTCAAGTTCGCCGTGTTCTCGATGATCTTCGGGCTCATCGGCGGCGCCGTGCTCGCACTCATGGGCATCAGCACGAACCGCGCGCTCGTGTACATCGCGCGGGTGTACGTGAGCCTGATGCGTGGCACCCCGCTGCTCGTGCAGATCTTCGTCGTTTACTACGGACTGCCGAGCGTCGGCATCTCGCTGGATCCGACACCCGCGGGCGTGATCGCGCTTTCCGCGAACGTGGCGGCGTATCTCTCGGAGAGCATGCGCGGAGCGATTCTCGGCATTCACGGCGGCCAGTGGCTCGCGGCCTACAGCCTTGGCCT
>DATBXG010000655.1:0-5297 GCA_036514415.1 Paraburkholderia sp. | reverse complement strand
AGCGAACGCGACAAGGCGCAGGCCACGCTCGCCGCCGACGCAGCCGCTGTCACGTCCGCACGCTCGCAGATCTCGGCGCTGGGCGCATTGATGGCCACGCTCGCCGCCGACGCGGCCGCCGTCACGTCGTCACGTTCGCAGATCGCGGCGCTGAATGCGCAGCTCTCGCAAGCGCGCGCACAGCTGGAGGCGGCGCGCGCGAACGCGGCGCAGTCCCAGCTCGATCTCGACAACACCGTGGTGAAGAGCGCGCTTGCGGGCCGCGTGGGTGACCGCACCGTGCGCGTGGGCCAGTACGTGCAGCCGGGCACGCGCATGCTGACCGTCGTGCCGGTGCAAAGCACCTACCTCACGGCGAACTTCAAGGAAACGCAGATCGGCCGCATGCGCGCGGGCCAGCCCGTGGAACTGCACGTCGACGCGCTGCCAGGCCATACGCTGCATGGCGTGGTGGACAGCTTCTCGCCGGGCACGGGCGCGCAGTTCGCGCTCTTGCCGCCCGAGAACGCTACCGGCAACTTCACGAAGATCGTGCAGCGCGTGCCGGTGCGCATCCGCCTCGAAACCGGGCCGGACACGCGCAGTGTGCTGTTGCCGGGCATGTCGGTGACGGTGGATGTCGACACACGCTCCGCGCGCGAGGACGAGCGTCGCATCGAACAAGAGAACCACCGTGGCTGATATGGCTGGGGCAATGGCGCCGCATGGCGAGCGCGCGAGCGCGGCCGACTGGATCGCCGTCGCGGCGGGCGCGCTCGGCGCGTTGATGGCGACGCTCGACATCTCCATCACGAACTCGGCGCTGCCGCAGATCCAGGGCGAAATCGGCGCGACGGGCACCGAAGGCACGTGGATCTCCACGGGCTATCTGATGTCCGAGATCGTCATGATTCCGCTCGCCGCGTGGCTCACGCGGGTGTTCGGACTGCGAAATTTCCTGCTGGCGAACTCGGCGCTCTTCATCGGCTTTTCGATGATGTGCGGCTGGTCGAGCTCGCTCGGCATGATGATCGCCGGCCGCATCGGCCAGGGCTTCACGGGCGGCGCGATGATTCCCACCGGCCAGACCATCATCCGCACGCGCCTGCCGATTTCGCAGTTGCCCGTGGGCATGACCGTGTTCGGCCTGATCGTGCTGCTCGGGCCGCTGCTCGGGCCCGTGGTGGGCGGCTGGCTCGCGGAGAACATCAGCTGGAGCTGGTGCTTCTTCATCAACCTGCCGGTGTGTCTCGCGCTCATCACGCTGCTGCTGGTCGGTCTCGAACCCGACCGTCCGCACTGGGAAGCGTTCCTCAAGGCGGACTGGCTCGGCATTGTCGGGCTGGCGGTGGGGCTGAGCTCGCTCACCGTCGTGCTCGAAGAAGGACAGCGCGAACGCTGGTTCGAATCGCACTTCATCGTCACGCTCACGTGGGTCTCGCTCGCGGGCATGGTGCTCATCGCGCTTTCGCAGTTCACCGCGAAAAAGCCGATTCTGCGCCTCTCGCTCATGCGCAATCCGCGCTATGCGAGCGTGATCATCATCGTGTTCGCGGTCGGCGCCGGGCTTTACGGCATTTCCTATCTGCTGCCGCAGTTTCTGAGCCTCGTGGCCGGCTACAACGCCCAGCAGTCGGGCGCGATCATGCTGCTCTCGGGGTTGCCCGCATTCCTCGTGATGCCGATCCTGCCGCGCTTGCTCGCCAAGGTGGATTTCCGCATCCTGGTGGCGTCCGGCCTGCTGCTCTTCACGCTGAGCTGCATGCTCGACATCTCGCTCACGGCGCAAAGCGTCGGCCACGATTTCGTAGGGTCGCAGCTCGTGCGCGGCGTGGCGCAGATGCTCGCGATGATGCCGCTCAACCAGGCTTCGATGGCGGCCGTCTCGCGCGAAGATTCCGGCGACGCGGCCGGGCTCTACAACATGGCGCGCAACCTGGGTGGGTCGGTGGGGCTCGCGATCATCGGCACGCTCATCGACCGGCGCGAGGCGTTCCATACGGCGGTGCTGCGCGAATCGGTCAGCGCCAATTCGCTGATCGGGCAGGAGCGCGTGGCGGCGGGCGCGGCCGGCTGGTTCGCGCAAACGGGCGACATGGCGTACGCGAAAATGCAATCGCTCGGTCAGATCGCTGCGCAAATCCAGCAGCAATCGATGGTCATCACGTACTCCGAAACATTCTGGGTGCTCGGCATCGCACTGGCGGCCTGCGTGCCGCTCGCGCTCCTGCTCAAGAAGCCACAGCCCGGCGCGCAAGCGTCTTCCGCTGGACATTGAAGTCTAACTGTTAGTCATGACGGCAACCCGTTACTCACGATTTCCCTGCGCCGCGTTGAGCGCGTTCGCGGCCGCCTGCGGGCTGGCCGCCTGCACCGTGGGCCCCGACTATCGCGGCGCACCGGCAGTCGCACCCGAAGCGGCGAGCGCCGCCTCGTTCGTGCGCACGCCCGCGCAAGGCATGACGCGCACCCATGCGCCGAGCCAATGGTGGCTCGCGCTGAACGACCCGCAACTGAACGCGCTGATCGATGCGGCGCTCGCGCACAATCCCGACGTGCGCGCCGCGCAGGCGCGTCTGCGCGCAGCACGTGCGCAACTGCAGCAGCAGAGCGCTGCCGAACTGCCCAAGATCGGCGCGAGCGCGGCGGCGATCCGCATGCGCCAGCCGAACCTGAGCGCTTTGACATCGTCGGGCAGCAGCTCGGGTCAGGGCGGCTCTTCGGGCGGCGGTCCGATCACGTTCTACACGGCGGGCTTCGATGCCTCGTGGGAAATCGACCTGTTCGGCGGCACGCGGCGCGCCGTGGAGGCGGCGAGCGACGAGGCGCAAGCCGTCGACGCCGATCTTGCGGACACCCAGGTATCGCTGGCGGCCGAAGTGGCGCAGGCCTATATCGATCTGCGCGACGAGCAGCAGCGCCTTGCCATTGCCCAGCACACGGCGGAACTGCAGCAGGAGATGCTCACGCTCACCGAGCAGCGCCGCGCGGGCGGCACCGCGGCCGAGGTGGACGTGCAGCGCCTGACCACCCAGGTGGAAAACACACGCTCCACGATTACGCCGCTCGCGGCGCAAGTGGAGATATCGCTGGACCAGCTGGCGGTGCTCACCGGCAAGGCGCCTGGTGCGCTGGACGCGGAGCTTGCACAGGCGCAGCCGTTGCCTGCACTGCCCGCAAGCGTCCCGGTGAGCGACCCTACCGCAATGCTCGCGCAGCGCCCCGACATTCGCGCGGCGGAGCGGCGTCTCGCCTCGAGCAATGCGCAGATTGGCGAACACGTTGCGGACTTCCTGCCCAAACTCACGCTGTTCGGCGACCTCGGATTTACGGCCGCGGAGCCGGGGCATCTGTTCCGCAAGAGCAATTTCAGCTGGGTGGGTGTGCCGTATCTGCAGTGGAACGTGTTCGACTTCGGCCGCACGCTGGGTGCGGTGCGCGGCGCGCAAGCCTCGCGCGACGAAGCCGAGGCGCGCTACGAAAAGGCCGTGCTCGCGGCGCTGCAGGACGCGAACGCGTCGCTCTCGCGCTATGGCTATCAGCGCGAGCAAATGGTGACCTTGCAGAAGGTGCAGACATCGGCCGAGCGTTCCGCGACGCTCATGCGGCAGCGCTATCGCGCGGGAGCGTCGAGCCTCGTCGATCTGCTCGATACGCAGCGCTCGGAATTCGCCGCGCAGCAGAACGTGGTGTCGGGCCAGGCCGACTTGCTCAAGGACTTCGTGTCGCTGCAGAAGAGCCTGGGGCTCGGCTGGCAAGTCGACACAGGCGCCACGGGCGCTACGGCAGCTACGCCGGGCTAACCGGGTTCTCCGGCGCCTGCTCGTGCACGGCCGGCTCGCGATAGCCGAGCGGTACCGGGATCGCTGCGCCCGCGCGCTCGAGCAGCGACGCTCACGTCTGATTTTTCGATGGGGACCTGCGCGCAGGTCCCCGCGTGTCAACCGCGTGCTTCGCCGCGCGCCATGCTGGCGAGCACGCCGTCCCGGCGAATGAGCGCGTGAAACAGCGCGGCCCCCAGATGCAACAGGACGGTCGCGTAGAGCGCCAGGGCGAGCCACGTATGCGCGGCGCGCAGCCATGCATAGAGCGTCACGTCATGCGGCGCGATGGGCGGCAGGTGTACGCCGCCATACAGCACGATGGGATAGCCGCCGGCGGACAGCATCGACCAGCCGATCAGCGGCATGGCGATCATCAGCGCATAGAGCGCGAGGTGCGAGGCGTGTGCACCCGCGCGCTGCCAGGCCGGCAGATCGGCGGGCAGGCGCGGCGCTCCGCGTTTGAGCCGCGCGGCGATGCGCACGATCACGAGCGCGAGCAACGCGATACCCAGCGGCCGGTGGAGCGCGATCAGGGTGTCATGCAGCCTCGAGACCGTCGAGACCATGCCCACGCCGACGAACAGCATCGTGACGATCAGGACTGCCATCGACCAATGCAGGAGGCGCTGGAGCGCGCTGAAGTGTTGGCTGGGTTGTTTCATGGCTGCGCGTCTCCATGCGTTTGGGCGAGTTTGGCTTCTTCCCGCGTGCGGCGATTGAACGAAACGGCATAGGCCGCCGAACGCGCGGCGAGCAAGGGGTCGTCGGAAGGCTTCAGGCCGTCGGGCAGGATGGTCGGGTCGTAGTTCACGTCGCGGCACATGCCGTTGCCTTGCGGCTCGGCGCGCTGCAATACGAGCGTGCCGGCGTCGATCTGCTCGCGGTCCGCGGGCCATTGCTGGGTGGCGTCGTTCGTGGGGTCGCCGGGTGCGGCGACCGTGAGCACGAGATGCCAGCGCAATGGGCTCACTGCTGGGCTCGCTGCAGATCCCGCAGCGAAGCGCGCGGCGAAATCATCGGCGAGGAAGTTCGGATCGGCCTTTTGCGCGGGCGTCTCCGGCGCATAGGCCGTTTCGGGCACGGTTTGCCAGCGCACGGCGCGCTGGTTGCCGGCGGCGTCCGTGGCGATGAACGCGTTGACGCTGTAAAACGCCGTATTCGCGAAACTGGAGGAGGGCGGATGCGCTTTCACCCAATTGCGAAACGGCAGCGTTTCCGGGTTCGTCTGGAAAAAGGCGTCGAGCTTCGCCGCGGCTGGCTTGCCCGTTGCCGGGTCCGGCTTCGAAGCCACGAGCTGGCTATAGAATTGCTCCGGAGTGCGAACGACGAAGACAGGCACGGAGTTCATGCCGGTGCGCCACTGCTCGCCGTCCTGCAACTGGAATAGCAACGCCATGCTGCGCACGGGCGTGCTCGCGTCCGGCGCGGCGGGGTTGCTGCCGGGAATGGCGAAGCGTCCGATCACGGGTGTGCGTCCCGGCGCGAAGACGGCTG
>DATBXG010000654.1:0-2759 GCA_036514415.1 Paraburkholderia sp. | reverse complement strand
TCAGACAGCGCACGCGCGCCTTCGCCGCCGCTCTCCTGAAGGGCGCGGGCAACCTCTTCGGCCTCTTCACGCACGCGCCGATAATGCTCGATCGCGTAACGCGCACCCTCGGTGGTCGAGTCCTGCAACGTACGGGCGACGTCCTCCGCCTGCTGGCGAGCGCGTTCGATTTCCGCATCGATCGCACGCAGGCCCTCCGCACTCGATTCGGAGACGAGCCGCGCAACGTCGCGCACGCGCGCGGCGGCCGAGTCGAGCGACTGGTCGAGCAGGCCGGAGAAGCGCGAAAGCCGCTGCGAGATGTCGTCCGTGCGCGCGTCGAGCGCCAAGACCAACGCTTCGATCTGACCGCGCCGCTGGCCGATGTTCTCCTCGTTTTCGCGGTTGCTGCGCTCGATGAGCGTGGCGGCGCTGGCAAGCTGGTTCGCCTGCGTGTCGAACTGGCGCGCGAGTTCGCCGAGATTGGCGAGCACATCGCCGGTGACCTGCCGGAAGCCGCCGATATTGTTCTCCATGCGGCTGGTCACGTCGCCTGTCGCGGCGGTGACGTCGTTCATCGCGGTGACAAACTCGGAGACACGCAGCATCAGCGTGTTCTCCAGCGCGCTCACGTTTTCGTGCGAGCCGGAGAGTAGTTCCTGCAGCATTATGTTGGCTTCGCGCAGCCGTCCGAACAAGGCGGTCGAATCGGACCGCAGCATGTTGTGCGTTTCCATCAACTCGTTGACGGTGGACTGCGCAGTCTCGCGTGAACGGGCGATCGCATCCTGCGCGGTGCCGTGCAGCGTGGAGAGCGTGCGCGCTACCGATTGCGCGGCGGTGTCGCCGGCCTCGTTGATCAGGCGCGACAGATGTTCGCTGTCCTCCGCGACGGAACGGGCGAAGGCGGCGCCCTTCTGCTCGATCGACTGGATCGCGTTCTCGGTCGCACGTTCGATCTCCTTGCCGAACTCGTGGCCCTTTTCGCTAATTGCCGCGAGCAGGATGCCGCTCTTGTCCGAAAGGATCGTTTCCAGTTCCTGCGTGCGTTGGCCCACACTGGCGACGATACGGTCGGCGTGACCGATGAAGCCCTGGGCGACCTGCTCGCCGGTGCCAACGAGCTTGCGTTCGGCTTCGTTCGCGCTCGCGCGGATCGCCTCGGCGGTCGTTTGCGCAAGCTGGCCCAGGTTGCGCTCCGCCGTCGATGCGTTGAGCTCGATCGACTGGCTGACCTGCTCCATGCGGGCGTTGAGCAGGTCGGCGGCCGCGCGCGTGCGCAGTTCGACCTGATCGGCGACCTTTTCCGCGCGGCCGATGAGCAGTTCCTCGAAGCGGCCGTAGCGTACGTCGAGCGTCTCGGCGAGCGCGTCGGCGTGGCTGCCGAGCACGCGATCCATCTCGCCGGCGCGGCTTCCGAGCGCGCGTTCAACTTCGTTGGCGGTGAGGGTGAGCGACGACACGATCGCGCCGCCGCGCGTGTCGATGGTTGCGGCGATTTCGCCGGCTTTGACTTCCAGCGACTGGATGAAAGAGCCGCTGTGGCCGTCGATCGTGCTGCCGATCTCCGCGAGGCGCCGGTCGAGCGAGCTGACGACTTCCTTGCCGCCTTCGCCCAGGGTCTTCGCCATGTCGGCGACACGCACGGCGAGAATATCCTCGAAGCGGCCGAGTCGCTTGTCCAAATGTTCGGCGAGATCCTCGGCGCGGCCGCCGACACGCTGATCGAAGCCGTCGAGATGGCTGCGCATGGTCTCGGCGAGATCCTTGGCGCGCGTGCCGAGCCGGTCGACCAGTTCGCCGCCGTAGGTCTTCACCGTGTTGTCAAACTCGGCGAGATGGCGCGTGATCAGCGAGCCCAGCATCGTGGAATCGCGGGCGATCTTCGCGCTCAGTTCGCCGCCGTTCTGCTCGAACAGCTCCTCGAACGCCTTTAGCCGCGCGACGAGCATCTCTTTGGCGGCCTCGTTGCGCGCGTCGAGCGTGTTCACCAGCACGTCCGTGTGCTCGCGGAAGGTGTCGGCGATGCCGTTGCTGCGGCTGACCAGTGCATCGGACACGCGCGTCCCGGTTTGCTCGATGCGGCCTGCGACCTCGCCGCCGCGCAGTTCGATGTCCTGCACCAAGGCGTCGCCGCTCTTGAGCAGACGTACGGTGACGTCTTCGCCGCGCGAGGCGATCGTATCGGCGATGTGGTTGCCGCTTTCGGTAAAGGTCTGCACGAACTGCTCGGATCGCGCCGCCATCGTCTCCAGCGTGATTGCGGTGCTTTGCGCGAAATTCTTCTGGATCTGATCCATTTGGCCGCTGAGCGTGGCTTCAAGTCGGCCGCTCAGTGTGGCGAATTCGTCGTGGATCGTGTCGGTGCGGAAATGCAGGCTCTGCGTCAGCCGGTCGGTCGCGTTCGAGATCGCGTTCGTCGTTTCATAGCCACCGTTCTCGAGCTGGTCGAGCAGTGCGGACCCTCGCTCGCTCAAGGCCTGCACCAAGGAGTCGCCGGCCTGGCCGAGGGCGAGCGTGATCACTTCGCCTTTTTCGGTCAGCGAGCAGGAGACGCGCTGCGCGACTTCGCTCACCTTTTCGGC
This sequence comes from Paraburkholderia sp., assembly GCA_036514415.1. Taxonomy (GTDB): domain Bacteria; phylum Pseudomonadota; class Gammaproteobacteria; order Burkholderiales; family Burkholderiaceae; genus Paraburkholderia. The sequence continues at coordinate 195 of DATBXG010000654.1, read as the reverse complement.
GACGAGATCGCCGACCGACGTGATGTCGTTCGAAAGATCCAGATGCACGTCGGAGATCGCTTTGCGGACCTGCTCGCCCTGGTTCACCAGCATCTCGCGCTGGTGGGCGAGCTGGCCGATGAGATCGCGCACGCGCACTTCGTTGTCGTTGTAGGCGCGCTCGATGGCCGAGACTTCGTTGTGCACCAAGGCTTC
>DATBXG010000653.1:0-2434 GCA_036514415.1 Paraburkholderia sp. | reverse complement strand
GCCGCGCCCGGCAGGCAAGCGCAAGCAAGCGGCCCGCGCCGCGCGGACGCGCCGTTCATGCTCACGCATCCGCTGCACATCATCTCGCTCGGCTTCGGCTCGGGCCTCTCGCGCCTCGCGCCCGGCACGGCCGGCACGCTCTTCGCGTGGGCGTCGTTCGAGGCGCTCAACCGCTACCTCACCGTAACCGAGTGGGGATTGCTGATCATCGTGGGCTTCTTTGCGGGCATCGGCATCACGGGGTTCACGGCGAAGAAGCTGCGCACGGAAGACCCTTCGGCCATCGTCTGGGACGAAATCGTCGCATTCTGGCTCGTCCTGCTGATGATCACGCCCGTCGATTTCGAGGGCCGGCTATGGGCCTTCGTCGTCTTCCGGTTCTTCGACATGGTGAAGCCGCCGCCCATTCGCTATTTCGACAGGCGCTTCAAGGGCGGCCTCGGCATCATGCTCGACGACATCGTCGCCGCGTTTTTCACGCTGCTCGTCATCGCGCTCTGGCGCATGTCGGTCTGAGCCGCCAATCGACCCACGCGCTGCCGCCACTTCAACGGACTGCCAGCAATGCCAACCGATTCCGTCGTCCATCAACTCGCCATCCGCGTCGGCAACAAGCTGCGCGACGGGCGTCTCATGCTCGCGACCGCCGAGTCCTGCACCGGCGGCATGGTCGCCACCGCCATTACCGACATTTCCGGCAGCAGCGGCTGGTTCGAGCGCGGGTTCGTTACCTATTCGAACCAGGCGAAGACCGAGATGATCGGCGTGCCGCCCGAACTCATCGAGAAACACGGCGCGGTGAGCGAGCCGGTCGCCCGCGCGATGGCCGAAGGCGCGCTCACCAACAGCCGGGCACAAGTTTCGCTCGCTGTCACGGGGGTCGCCGGACCCGGCGGCGGCACGCCGGAAAAGCCGGTCGGCATGGTGTCGTTCGGCTGGAGCAACCGGCTGCACACGAGCGTCGAGACACTGGTGTTCAAGGGCGACCGCGAGCAGATACGCGTGCAGGCGGCTGCGCACGCGCTGCGCGGGCTGCTCGCGCTCATCGAAGAACAGGAACGCTAAGCCGGCCCGCGCGTCCGTCGACCGCCGGCCGGGTCTACCACGGAGGCTCACGCCATGGCCACAGCGAATGCCGCAGTCGAAGAACTGATCCGCCGCTTCGGTCTCGAACCGCACCCGGAGGGCGGCTATTACAGCGAAACCTATCGCGCCGACAAGCTCGTGCGGCGTGACGGCGCGAGCGCCGCCGACGGCACGCGCGCGGCCTCGACCGCCATCTACTTCCTGCTAGCGGAAGGTGCCTACTCGGCGTGGCACCGCATTCGCTCCGACGAGCTCTGGCACTTTTACGCAGGCTCGCCCATCGAGATCCATTCGATCGACGAGCGCGGCGTGCTCTCCACGCGCAAGCTCGGGCATGCGCTCGAACAACCCGGCACCGTCTTCCAGGCCGTGGTGCCGGCGGGGCACTGGTTCGCGGCGCGCTGCTGCGACCCGTCGACGTATGCGCTCGTGGGCTGCACGGTCGCGCCGGGGTTTGAGTTCAGCGAGTTCGAGATCGCCGACGTCACCGCGCTCGCCGAAAAGTATCCGCTGCATCGCTCGATCATCGAGCTGCTCGGCAAACCGGCTTCGGTCGCGAAGAAGGATTGAGCGGCGCCGCGCGGCTTGAAAATCAAGCAAAAAACGGCGCGCTCAAAGGTGCCAGGCATCAACGATAAGCGTTGATTTTCTCGCGCGTCTCGCGAGCAGCTGTTGCCGCTGCCTGCGCGTAATCTTCGCCCTTGCTCGCGTAGATGATCGCGCGCGACGAGTTGATGAGCATGCCCGTGCCATTGGCAGTGCGGCCCGCCTTCACGGTCGCTTCGACGTCGCCGCCCTGCGCGCCGATTCCCGGAATCAGCAGCGGCATGTCGCCCACGATCGCGCGCACGGTCTCGATCTCCTTCGGGAAGGTCGCGCCTACCACGAGGCCGAGTTCGCCGCTCGCGTTCCACTTGTTCGCCGCCAGGTCCGCTACCACTTGATAGAGCGGCTTGCCGTCGATGGTCAGAAACTGGAGATCGGAGCCGCCGGGATTCGACGTGCGGCACAGCACGATCACGCCCTTGCCCTCGTGTTCGAGCCACGGCTCGATCGAGTCGTAGCCCATATACGGATTGACGGTCACCGCATCTGCCTTGAAGCGCTCGAATGCCTCGCGTGCGTACTGTTCAGCGGTACTGCCGATGTCGCCGCGCTTGGCGTCGAGGATCACGGGCAAGCCCGGATGTTTTTCGTGGACGTGTGCGATGAGCGCTTCGAGCTGGTCTTCGGCGCGATGCGCGGCAAAGTAGGCGATCTGCGGCTTGAACGCGCATGCATAGGCAGCGGTGGCGTCGACGATGTCGCGGCAGAACTCGAAGATCGCGTCGCTGCGGCCGGCCAGTGC
>DATBXG010000652.1:0-2978 GCA_036514415.1 Paraburkholderia sp. | reverse complement strand
GCCGTAGACCGTTGCGCCCGCTTCGAGATGACGACGCAGGAACTCCGCGCCGCGCGCGATGCGCGCGCGCCAGGCCGGGTCGTCGCTGAGCCGCACGGGGGCTCCGTGGCGCGCCACCGCCACCACGTCCTCGATCGTCAGGCGGCGGCCGCCGATCACCACGGGATCGGCCCCGACCTCGGCGTCGTTCAGGTCATGTTCGGCCATTCGCTCCCCCACTGGGGCGCGCCCAGAAATCGTAGAAGTTGAACCATTGGTAAGGCGCCTTGTGGCAATAGTGTTCGAGGCGCGCCGCAAAGCGCTGGGCCCATGCCGCGATATGTTCGGCGCGGCCGCGCCGCGGCAGATCGATGCGCTCGGCGAACGGCTCGAAGTAGAGCCGGTAGCCGCTGCTCTCCTTCAGGCAGAACAGCAGATAGACGGGGCACGCGAGCGCATGCGCCAATACGTAGGGGCCCTGGGCAAATGCGGCCGTCTCGCCGAGGAACCGGGCCTCGGTGGTGCGCCCGGTTTCATGCGCAGGCGTGCGATCGCCGACGATCACGAGCAGTTCGCCACGCTCGATGCGCTCCTGCATCATGAGCGCCGTTTGCGGGCCGAAGTCGCTCACTGGCACCAGGTGCTGCGCGAAATCGCGATGCGCTGTTGCCAGCACGCTGTTGAAGCGTTTCGCGTGCTCCGTGTAGACGATGGCCGTCACCTTCGTTTGCGCGCCGCGCACGGCGAGCGCCCGCGCCATCTCGAGATTGCCGTGGTGCGAACCGATCACGAGCGCGCCGCGCCCGCTCGCGATCAGCGCGTCGAGCGCGCGCGGGTCGTCGATCTCCACGTCGGTCTCATCGACGCGGCCCGTCCAGGCGGCCAGCTTGTCGAAGCCCGATTGCGCGAACGCGAGCATGTGCCGGTAGGCCGTGAGCCAGCCTGGACGCGGCGTCTCACGTTCCGGCGAGCATTGCCGCAGCCGGTCGAAGTAGCGCCGCGAGGCTTCGCGCGCGGGTCGGCCGGTGAGCAGGAAGTAAGCGACGATGGGGTGCAGCCAGAGCGCCGTGAAGCGCCGCCCGAACAGGCGGCAGCTCAAGGCGAGCAGCGCCATGCCGAGGCGGCTGCCGCGCTCGGCCGTCCGCCACCAGGGGGCGTCGCCGTCGATCATGTTCGTTCGCCGCGGCAGGACCTTGTACGCGAGCAGCAGCGGCAGACGCGCGAGCATGCCGGCGACGAGCCGCGTATGGCTGCGGCTGATACGGACGTTGTCCCACAGCACGTCGAAGTGCGAGACGCCGTCGGCCGCATAGGTGACGGCGGTCGGAATGGAGACGAAGTCGACGCGCCGCCAGTGCAGGCGCACGAGGATCTCGATGTCGAAGTCCATGCGCTCGGGCAGCTTCACGCTGTCGATCAGCGCACACGCGAGGTCGAGCGGATACAAGCGGAATCCGCACATCGAGTCGCGGATCGTGAACGAGAGCGTTTCGATCCAGACCCAGACGTGAGTCAGATAGCGCCCGTAGAGCCGCGCTTTCGGCACGCTTTCGTCGTACACGGGCTGGCCGATCACGACCGCTCGCGGATTGGCCTGCGCGGCGGCGAGAAAGCGCGGGACGTCCGCGGCGTCGTGCTGGCCGTCGGCGTCGATCTGCAACGCGTGCGTGTAGCCTGCGTCGCGCGCCGCGCGCAGCCCGGCCATCACCGCCGCGCCCTTGCCGCCGTTCACGGGCAGGCGCAGCAACGTGAGCTTGCCGGCGTGGCGGCGCGCCAGGTCCGCGAGCACCTGCTGGGTGGCGGCGTCGCTGCCGTCGTCGACGACAATGAGCGGCAGGCCGTGGACGCTCAGGTTCGCCACGGTGCCGCCAATCGCGTCCTTGTGGTTGTAGATCGGAATGACGATGCAGGCAGCGAGGCTCATGCGGGCTCCCTGTACCCGATCACGCCGGACGCGCAGTCGCGCCCGCCAGCACGCCAGGCGAACGATACGCGCCGGCGCGCCGCGTCGTGCGTGAGCGTGAGCCTGAGCAGCGCGCCTGGCGGCACCGGCGCCATGAACTTCAGCTGCTCGACCGAGGCGAGCGTGCGCACGCCCGGCAGCCATTCATGCGCAAGCCGGATCGCCCAGTCCACCTGCACGACGCCGGGCAAAATCGGCAAGCCTGGAAAGTGGCCGGCAAAATGAGCGAGTGTGTGCGGCACGCGTAGTTCGAACGCGCGCGCTTGCGGCTCGTCCCACTCCGCGAGCAGTTCGAAGCCTTCTTCGCGCGCGCCGAACGCGCGTGCGACTGCCTGTGCCTGAACCTTGCCGCGCACGTCGACCGGCAGCGCGCGGTGGATGCGCCAGTGCCGCGGAAGCACGACCGTGTCGAACCAGGCGGCGAGATGGCGGCGCAAGGCCTTCAGCAGCAGAACGCGGCCGTCGCGGCGCAGCGTCTCGCACCCTTGTGCAGAGAGCACGACGAGCGCGCCGATGCGCTGGCGCGAGCCGCCTTCGAGCAGCACGGTCCTCGCTTCGGCGATGCAGGGATGCAGCAGCAACCGGCTCTCCATCTCGCCGAGCGACACGCGCTTGCCGTCGAGTTTGACCACGCGATCGAGACGCCCTTGCAGGCGGAAGCGGCCGCGCTCGTCGATAACGGCTTTGTCGTCGGTGCGATGCCAGTCGTCGTGGCCGAGATGCGGGGAGCGCACTTCGAGCGCGCCGCCCTCGTCCGCTGCGCCTGCGCGCACGGCGATGCCCGGCATGGGCGTCCATGCTTCGGTTTCGCTTTGCCTGCGCCAGGCGATTCCCCCCGTCTCTGTGCTGCCGTAGATCTCTAGCGGCGCAGCCCCGAACATGGCCGCGTAGCGCTGGGCGGTATCGAGCGGCAGCGGGCCGCCCGACGAAAAGAACGCGCGCGGCTGTGGATGGAGGGTCTCGAAGTGAGGCAGATCGGGCCAGCGCGAAAGTTGTGCGGGCGTCGAGACGACAACGGTCCCGCGACGGTGCGCCG
>DATBXG010000651.1:0-2642 GCA_036514415.1 Paraburkholderia sp. | reverse complement strand
ATCAGCAGGTCCGCCACGAAGCCGCCGGCGCTCTGCGCGAACCAAACCTCGTCTTCGGGCTGTCCCAGTACGAGCAGGTCGGCATGGCGCGCGTGCATCGTCGCGATCGCGGTATCGCAAGGCTGCGGCGCGCGCCACTCGACAGCGCGGCCCGCACGCTCCGCGGCGAGGAGAAAGCTTTCGTGCGTTCGCGCGAGGCGCGCCTCTGCTGTTGGCACGCCCCCGGATGTGTCCCGGTACGCATGCGACAAATACAGTCCGGTCAGATGCGCATCGAAGCGTTCCGCCAGATCGAGCGAGAGCGCGAGGCGCACCGCGCATCGTTCCGAGTCGTCGAGGTGGACGAGGAGGCTTTTGTAGCACATGGCGATCTTCCTTGAACTTGAGCCTATGCGCCGGGCAACGCAGGCGCACGATACGTCAAATGCACGCTCAATGCGACATCATCACCGGGACAGGCATCGATCCGAGAACGGTTTGTGTAACGCCGCCGAGCACGAGTTCCTTCCAGCGCGCGTGACCGTACGCCCCCATCACGAGCAGGTCGCTGCCCAGTTTGTCCACGCGCGACAGCAGGGCATCGGCAACCGACACCGTGGGGGGCGTGTGCAACTGGGTAACTTCCACGTCGATGCGGTGGCGCGCGAGGACGAGGGCAATGTCGGCGCCCGGTATGCGGCCTTTCCGCTCGGCGTTGAGCGTGACAATCGTGGTATGCCCGGCAAGTTGCATGAAGGGCAGCGCGTCGTACAGTGCCCGCGTGGCGGACTGGCCTGCGTCCCACGCGACGACGATCCGTTCGCCCACAGTGGGAAACGTCCCGACATAGGGCACCCACAGAACTGGCCGCCCTGCTGCCAGCGTCACCTGAACTTGCAGCCGGTTGCTGAGCGATGCGTCCGGATCGTTTGGATCGCTTTGGCCTACCACGAGGAGATCCGCGAACGGCGCGAGGGCGAGCAACTCGTGCTGGGCATGCCCCGTGGCCGTACGCCAGGTGCCTTTGAGGTTCGCCTGTGAGAGCCCGTTGAGGAACTGGTGCTCCAGCGCGCGGCGCTTGTCTTCCCGCGTCCGAACGCTATACCCCGTGTCGAACGTGACCGACCATGCGCTTTCGTGATCGGTCGTCACCGGCGCGAATAGTGCATTGACATGGGCGCCGTGCTGCCGCGCGACAAGCAATGCGAGATCGAGACAGGCGCTTGCGCGTTCGCTGCCGTCCAGGTGAACAAGAATGCTGCGGTACTCCATGATCGGCGCTCCACGATTGAGAAAACCGCGAACAAGAGTGGCGTGGGATCAGTCTAGGTTCCGTCCAGCGGTCACGATTGACTTGAGGCAACCGTTCGCGGATCGCGAGGGTTTCCGCCCCGAGAGCCTCCGATTGATGCATATCAATCGCGGGCGATGGCGCGTTTTTATAGTGGAGCGACAGTTTGATCGCGCCGATCCGCGGCCGATCACCAATCTGCGAGGAGAAGCATGATGCGCAAGGACCGGATTGCCTTTGTGAGCGGCGGAATGGGAGGACTTGGCGCCGCCATCAGCCGGAAGCTGTACGACGCCGGCATGACCGTGGTGGTTTCCCATTCGGAGCAGAACGATCACGTGGTGACATGGCTGCACGGCGAACGCGAAGCGGGCCGCACGTTTCATGGGTTCGGGGTCGACGTGGCCAGCTATGACTCATGCGAGGAGTGCGCGCGAAGGGTGATCGCGGAGTTCGGTGGCGTCGACGTTCTCGTCAACAACGCTGGCATCACGCGCGACGCGAGCTTCATGAAGCTCTCGAAGCCCGAGTGGGACGCGGTGATGCACACGGACCTCGACAGCATGTTCAATCTTACGAAGCCATTCTTGCCTGGCATGTACGAACGGCGGTTTGGCCGCATCGTGAACATTGGTTCCGTGAACGGGTCACGTGGGGCGTTTGGCCAGACGAACTACGCGGCCGCAAAGGCCGGCATTCATGGTTTTACGATGTCGCTCGCGCTCGAGGTTGCGAAACGCGGTGTAACCGTGAATACGGTATCGCCGGGCTACCTTGCTACCGCGATGGTGGAAACCGTGCCGCAGGACGTCATGGATACGCGCATCCTGCCGCAGATTCCCGTTGGGCGCCTCGGCCGGCCGGAGGAGGTGGCGTCGCTGGTTGCGTACCTGTGCTCGGACGATGGCGCATTCGTGACGGGGGCTAATTTTGCCGTCAACGGCGGCATGCACATGGAATAGGACGCGGCATTTGCGCGCCCCAGATCGCGAGGCGGCGCCTTCAGTGCGTGCTGGCCGCGACGAGGGTGTCGCGCAGTGCGGCAGCGAAGCGCTGAAACTGGACTAAGCATTTTTCCTGGCGTGCAGGCAAACCCTGCGAAAGGGGGCGAAGGTGGTCGAGATCGTGACACTTACGCTGAATCCTGCCGTCGATGTCTCGACGGCAGTGGAGCGGGGCGTCGATACACACAAGCTGCGTTGCGAGGCCGCGCGCCGCTATCCGGGCGGCGGCGGGCTCAACGTCGCCCGCGTGATTCAGCGGCTCGACGGCCGCGAGTCGAGCTGCCTTGCGCTCTACCTGGCAGGCGGCTCATCGGGGAATCTGCTCGAACAGATGCTTACGGCGGAGCGTGTGCCCGGCCGGCGGCTGC
>DATBXG010000650.1:0-6290 GCA_036514415.1 Paraburkholderia sp. | reverse complement strand
CGCGGCCCACGCCGTACTGCGTTTTCAAACGAAAGTCCGATGGCAGGAGACGCCACGCGGCAGCGGCCCAGTGCCACGTCGTGCCGCCCACGAGACGCAGATATTGTGAGTTGTACGGAAAGTCGCCCTTCTGCACGAGATAGTCGTTGGGCGGCGAGTATTCGGGATGCGGCGCGTAAGTGGCGGAAGGATACGGCGTGGCGAAATCGGCTTTGGCGGGCGAATTGCGGAAATTCTCCACGATCTGCCAGCGCGCGATACGCGGTCCGGCCTCGAGCAGGATCACGGAAGCGCCGGCCTGGGCGAGCTGGTGCGCCACGAGGCTGCCCGCCACGCCGGAGCCGACGACGACCACGTCGGCGGAATGTCCTGTCGCCATTGTCGACCTCTTTCTTTTGGCTTTCGTTGTGGGGACCTGGCGCGGCCTGTTGTGTGCGCGGACGCATCGCGGTAGCGACGCATCGGCGGCGATATGCGAGAGGCTGCGCGCGCGAGGTCTGCCGGCCGCCCACTCACGCATGGCGCCGCCGGCAACAGCTTGTTGTTCCGCCATCAGCCAGCGGGTTTGTGCATCCAGTAGAACGGCACGTCACGGCAATACGAGGGGACCGTCAGCACGTCGTTGACGGGTTCGAACATCAGCGCCTTCTCGAAGGCCACCACCTGCACGCGCGGCATGTCGCCCACGAGGCCGAGATACCAGGCGCGCATGATGTCACCCACCGTCGCGGCGAGCTTCGGCTGATCGGTCTTGAGCGCGGCGGTCACCGTATCGGAAGGCACGCCGCCGTGGCCTTGCAGCCAGGTATTGAGCGATGCGACGTTCGCATCGAACTGGCTGCTCGCATGGCCGAGCGCTGCGTAGACGCGCTTGCCGAGCACGCCGTCGAAACTCGCGCGGCCGGTGAGGCGTTGCGATAGCTTGATGAAGGCGTCGTAGCCGCTATCGGATGCCGGTGTGGCTGCCGGTGTGGCGGCGAACGCGCGGCCGCCGCCGAAGGGCGCGCCGGAGCGCCCCGCGGCAGCGAAGGCAAGCAGTGCGGCCGCGCACGCGCCCGACACGAAACGCCGCCGCGCAGGACGGCCGAGGCTGTCGACTGCGGCGGAAAGATCGAACGGCGCCTGTGAAATCCCGTGTTGCGTCACATCTGTCATGAGCACTCCAGATGAGGTCGATCCCCGCATAGACCACGCATCACGCATGCATGACTTACGGGGCGAAACACGCTTGCCGCCGGCGCGGGCGGCGGTTGAAATGCTAGACGTTTGCAACCGTCTCTCGACGCGGCGCTGCCTTTGCACTATCGTTGTGCCGGCTTCGGAATCGCGTTGCCGCATTGCGCAAGCAATATAGCTCCTTATGGCCCGATAAGACAAACCGAAAGCTACGATGCCGGGCATAACAGCGCGCCACGAAGCCTGGTCACGCACGGTAGAATCGCCGCAGCCCGCAGCAAGCTGCACGGCGTCCATTGCAACCCCTCGCGCGCCACGTCAAACGCCATGAAGCTCATTCCGCAGGTACTACGCAGCCGGCCGCGCCTGATGATCGCCATCGCCGTGGGCATCGTGCTCGGCGCGCTCGCGCCCCCCGCGACCCGCCCCCTGGCGCGCACGCTGCTTGGCTGGGACGCGACCGTGTGGACCTACCTCGTGCTGATGTGGTTTCACATGGCGTTCGCAAACGAAGAGAGCGTGCGCGCAAACGCCCGGCTCGAAGACGAAAACGCAGGCACGGTCCTCTTCCTGATTTGCACGGCAACGGTCGCGAGCATCGTCGCCATCGTGCTCGAACTGGGCACGACGAAAGATCTCGGCACCGCCTTGAAAGTGCTGCATTCCGTGCTCACGGGCCTCACGCTCATCGGCGCGTGGTTTCTCATTCCCACCATCTTCACGCTGCACTACGCGCGCCTCTATTACGGCTCCGATCCGGGGGAGCCGGCCCTCGCGTTTCCCGACAGGCATCTCACGCCGAACTACTGGGACTTCCTGTACTTCTCGTTCACGATCGCCTGCGCGTCGCAAACGGCCGATGTCGGCCTGCGCGGGCGCGGCGCGCGGCGCGTTGTGCTCGCGCAGTCGATTTTGTCGTTCTACTTCAACGTTGCTGTGCTAGGGCTGTGCGTGAACATCGCCGCCAGCATGGTCGGCAACTAGACTGATCAGCCGTTTCCCTTCGCTGCAACGCATACCGGCAATCGAGGCCGCTCGCCCACGCCGGTCGCCCACGCCGGTTGCCCACGCCGGTCGCCCCTTTCCTCGCGCGTTGACGCATTCGCGCTGCACCGCAGGCGTGCACGGCGTGTGGGCATGTGCCTTGCTCGACACCACCGCAAGTCGCCACGCCGCGCACGCGGTTTGGCTCCGGCCTGCTCTTGCACTACTCTGAACAGCACGTGCCTGTCCACCACGCGCAGCGCGGCACGCTCCGGCAGCCCCCGGGCGGCGTGATCGCATTTCGGTTAAAACCGTCCTGCATCCCCGTCGCCTGACGTACCTGGAATACGACCGATGGAACCTCCCCACGCCTATGCGCCGCGGATCTATTTCGTCCATTCCGTCCTTGTCGGACCCCTCGACGCGTGGCCGGCGCACTTCGCCCGCGCCGCGTCGCTCGGCTTCGACCACATCCTGATCGGCGCGCTGTTCGCGGCGGGCGCGGCGGGCGACGACCGCGTCGTCGCCGATCATGCGCGTCTGAATGCGGCCTTCGGCAGCGCACTTTCCGCCGACGACGCCGTGCGCGAACTCGCCCTCGCGGCGCAAACGCGCGGCGTCACGCTGCTCGCGGACCTCGTGCTCGACCGCGCCGCCGCGGACGGCGCGCTCTACGCCGCGCACCGCGAGTGGTTCCACCCGTTCGAGCCCGAAGACGCGCGGCTCGATCCGCGCCACGGCCATCGCGAAGCCAACGTCGCCTACGCGGATTTCGAGCGCGCATCGGCGCCGCTCATCGCATGGTGGACGGCGCGCGCCATCGCGCTCGTCGAAGCCGGTATTGGCGGCTTTCGCATCGACTCGCCGCACCGCACGCCGCCGCGCGTGCTGCGGGCGATTTTCGATGCGGTGCGCGCACGCTTTCCGCAAACGCGCTGGCTCGCCGCGACGCCGGGCCTGCCGCGCGAAGCGATCACGCAGCTGGAGGGCGCGGGCTTCGACGCCGCGTTCTCGTCGCTGCGCTGGTGGGACTTCTCGTCGAGCTGGATGGTCGAGGAGCACGCCGCGTTGCGCCGCGTAGGCTCGCCGATAACGTTTCCAGAGGCGCCCTATGGCGCCCGCTACGTACACGACCAGGAAGGCGCCGCCGACGCGCACGCCGTCGAGCGCGCCTATCGCCGCATGCTGCGCGCAGCGGCCGCGCTCGGCACCGGCTGGCTCATGCCGATGGGCTTCGAATACGGCGTGGACGAAGCGACTGCGCACAGCGGCAACAGCGCGCAAGCCTGGGAAGCGGCGCAAGCGCGCGCGCCGTTCGATCTGAGCGCCGACGTCGCGCACGCCAACGCGCTGCAACGCGAGACATGGACGCTGCAGACCAACGGCGAGCTGCGCGCACTCAATGGTCCCGGCGCGAGCGTCGCGGCACTCATGCGCGGCGACCGCGCCGACCTGCGCGACGCGGGCGACGCCGTGCTCACGCTCGTCAATCCGGCGCTCGCCGCAGCGGTGCGTGTGGATCTCTCGCGCCTGCTCGACGGCGCGCCCGGCGGCTTCACGCGCTTCGCGCCGCTCGACGCCGAAACGCTGCGCGGCGCACGCATGCCCGCGACGCGCGAGGCGAGCGCGATACCCGATGCCTTCACGCTGCCCGCGGGCGCGTGCTGGATGTTCCGCGCGCTCGCCAGCCCGCCCGTGGTGCTCGCGCCGCCCGAAGACCGCGGCAAGTCCGATACGAGCGGGCACAAGAGCGTGGCCGAAGCGATCGCCGCGCCGCGCATCGCGATCGAAGGCACGACGCCTTCGGTCGATCACGGACGCTTCGTCGCGAAGCGCACCGTGGGCGAGCGCTGCGAAGTGCGCGCGGCGATCTTCGCCGAGGGCCACGACCGCATCGACGCCGCCGTGCTCTGGCGCGCCGCCGACGAAACCGCCTGGCACGAGTCGCCAATGGCGCCCGTGCCCCCTGCGGGCACCGACCTGTGGGCGGGCCGTATCCCGCTCGATCGCGTGGGGCGCTACGAGTACGTCGTGATCGCCTGGCGCGACGACTTTGCGTCGCTCGCCGAACATGTGCACAAGAAGCGGGCCGCGAACCAGCCCGTCGATCTGGAAATGGAGGAAGCGAGCCGCCTGTTCGCACTCGTGCTTGCAACCGTCGAAACGTCGGACGCTGACGACGACGCCCGGAAGCACACCCGCGACACGCTCGACGCCATCGTCAAGCGCTTCATTGGTGCGGACACCGAAACACGTTGCGCGCTGCTCGCCGCGCCCTCCACGGCCGCCGCCGTGCGCGCGGCGCGTCACCGCCCGTTCCTGTCGCGCGACGCGATCGTCAATCGCGTGGATGCGGAGCGCAGCGCCGCACGCTTCGCGAGCTGGTACGAGATCTTCCCGCGTTCGATGAGCGACGACGAATCGCGCCACGGCACCTTCGACGACGTGATCGCGAAGATGCCGCGCATCCGCGAGATGGGCTTCGACGTCCTGTACTTTCCGCCGATCCACCCCATCGGTCTGGCGAACCGGAAGGGGCGCAACAACGCGCTCACGGCGCAGCCCGGCGATGTGGGCAGCCCCTATGCGATTGGCGCGGCCGAAGGCGGCCACACCGCCGTGCATCCGCAACTGGGCACGCTCGAAGACTTCTGCCGCATGCTCGCCGCGGCGCACGAGCAAGGCCTCGAGATCGCGCTCGATTTCGCGATTCAATGCTCGCCCGACCATCCGTGGCTCAAGGCGCATCCGAACTGGTTCGCGTGGCGGCCCGACGGTACGCTGCGCTATGCCGAGAATCCGCCGAAGAAGTACCAGGACATCGTGAACCCCGAGTTCTACGCGCACGATTCCAGGCCCGATCTGTGGCTCGCACTGCGCGACGCGATCCTGTTCTGGGTGGACGCGGGCGTGCGCATCTTCCGCGTGGACAACCCGCACACGAAGCCGCTGCCATTCTGGGAATGGATGATTGCCGACGTGCGCGCGCGCCACCCCGACGTCATCTTCCTTTCCGAGGCGTTCACGCGGCCGCGCCTCATGTACCGGCTCGCCAAGCTCGGCTTCTCTCAGTCGTACACGTATTTCACGTGGCGCGAATCGAAGCGCGACTTTACCGACTACCTCACGGAGCTCACGCAGACCGAGGTGCGCGACTTCTATCGCCCGAACTTCTTCGTCAACACGCCCGACATCAACCCGCGCCACCTGCAGACCGGCGCGCGCTCGAGCTTCCTGATCCGGGCGGCGCTGGCAGCGACGCTTTCGGGCCTCTGGGGCGTGTACTGCGGCTTCGAGCTGTGCGAGGGGCGCGCGCTTCCCAATTCGGAAGAATATCTGGACTCCGAAAAATATCAGTTGCGTGCGTGGGACTGGCATCGGCCCGGCAACATCGTCGCGGAGATCGCCGCGCTCAATCGCATACGCCGCGCCAACCCGGCGCTGCACACGCATCTCGGCGTCACGTTCCTCGATGCGCGCAACGACTCGCTGCTCTGCTTCGAGAAGGCCACGCCCGCGCGCGACAACGTGATCGTCGTGGCCATCAATCTCGACGCCTTCAACGAACAGGGCGCCGACTTCGATCTCTCGTGGGCGACGTTCCAGCACTGGCACCTCGACGACCACGCCACGCTCAATGTGGTCGACGAAATGACGGGCGAGCGCTTCGACTGGCATGGCCGCTGGCAGCACGTGCGGCTCGATCCGCACTCGCACCCCTTCGTGATCTGGCGCATCGAGCCGGCGAAGGGCCTGCCGCGCGAAGAACCCCCGCCCGAACACGCCGATGAGCACGCCGAAGCCCATGTAGAGGGCCACCCCGAACTCGACGCGGACTTCCCGCCCGTAGGTGCGACATGAAACGCGACCCCGCTACGCACGAGCCTGTGGCAACCAACGTGCAAACCGTCACGCGCGACCCGACCGTGGCTGACCCGCAGCACCGCGACGAACGCGCGCAACGGCGCGGCAAGCCTTCGCTGCTCGGCGACGACCCGCTCTGGTACAAGGACGCGGTGATCTACCAGGTGCACGTAAAGTCGTTCTTCGATTCGAACAACGATGGCGTGGGCGACTTTCCAGGCCTCCTCGCCAAGCTCGATTACATTGCGGGGCTGGGCGTGACGGCG
>DATBXG010000649.1:0-3170 GCA_036514415.1 Paraburkholderia sp. | reverse complement strand
TGATTGTCTGACGGCGGCGGACAGCCGGGTCAGTGACCGATCCGTTACCGATCAGTTGCTCGGGGCAGCCGCCCCCGAAGCCGGCACCGTGGGCGGCGCCGCGAGCGCCGAATCCCGCGCAGGCCCCGACGACGGCGGCGCGCTGGTGTCGCCGGTGCCTTGCGCGCCGGCGGTCGGGCCGACCGGGTTGCTCGGCGGCACGCCCTGGATCTGGGGCGCCGGTTGGCGATGCAACTGAACTTGCGACGGCATCGTGCCGACGTTCTGCGGCAACGCCGACGAAGTGGGGTTGCCCGCACGCACGGAAGGCGTCAGGCCCGTCGGCGTTTGCACCGCTTCCGTGGCGCGGTTCGCGGCGGCGGCGGCCTGCGCGTTGGCGTCCTGCGGCAGCGCATTGGTGGCCGCGCCGAGCTCGGACGACGGCGTGCGCGCCGTGTCGCCCACGGTCGGGCCGGTCGCGCTCGACGCCGCGGTTGCCGCACCGGATGCAGCCGCGGCGGCCGCCGGAGCCGAAGCGCCCGACGCCGGCGCAGCCGCGACGGCCTTCTTCTTGCCGCTGCGGTCGCCGTCGATTTCGGCGAGCAGTTCGAGGTTGGACGGCAGGTCTTCGCCGCCCGACCAGCTCGCCACACGGTCGCCTTCGAACAGCACGACGAAGTCACGCTGCTGGACCACCGCGGTCGAACCGCGCTTGAAATAGAAGATGTAGTCCCAGCGGTTCGCATGGAACATGTCGGTGAGGAGCGGCGTGCCGAGCAGCTGTTTGACCTCGGCCCGCGACATGCCGACGTGCATTTGCGCCGCGGCTTCCGCCGAGACGAAGTTGCCTTGCACGATGGTAATGCGATAGGGCGTGATGCTCTGGGCGACGCGCTGCGTCACGCTGTCGTAGGATTTGCAGCCGGCGAGCGCCGCGAACGCGGCCGCAGCCAGCAGGGTGCACGCCAGGCGGCCGCCGTGCATGCGTCGGCCGATCGTTGTGAATTCTGGAATCATTTCCCTCACCGTGCGGGCTTTTTCGCGAAGCCGCGCGTGTTCTGTAGAAGTTCGTTCGAAGTTCTGCCGAAAATGCCCGTAACGGCAAAAACGCATTAACATAAGAACCTAGCATTGTACTCCAGGGACTTATCGTCATGACCAATCCAACCGATCTCAAGAACATCGGCCTCAAGGCGACACTGCCTCGCCTCAAGATCCTGGAGATTTTTCAGCACAGCCCGGTGCGTCACCTCACTGCCGAAGACGTTTATCGCAACCTGCTGAACGAGGAGCTCGACATCGGCCTCGCCACGGTTTACCGGGTCCTTACGCAGTTCGAGCAGGCGGGGCTGCTCACGCGCAGCAACTTCGAATCGGGCAAGGCGGTGTTCGAGTTGAACGAAGGTAGCCACCACGACCACCTGGTGTGCCTCGACTGCGGCATCGTCGAAGAATTTTTCGACCCCGAAATCGAGAAACGCCAGCAGATGATCGCCAACGAGCGTGGCTTCAAGCTCCAGGAGCATGCGCTCGCGCTGTACGGCGCCTGCACGAAGGAAAACTGCCCGCACCGCAAGCACTGAGCGGCGACAAGCAGCGTACATGGGAACGCCACGGCAGATCTGCCGTGGCGTTTTCGCTTTGGTGACGCCGTGCTTCGGTGCCTCGGCGAGCCGGTCCCGCGAAAGGCCCGCCAGGCCGGACCTCAGGCGAGCGCGAGCGGCGCGTCGGCGTGCTCGAGCCGCCAGGCGCAATCGAACGTGATCTCGTCGCAGTTCGGCTGTGCGCCGCCGCGGTCGATCACCACGAAGTCGCTCACGCGGTCGAAGGCGAGCAGCGGGTGATGCCAGACGCCTTTGGCGTAGTTGACGCCCTGCCCGGGCGCGGCCCAGAACGCCCGCATCCGCGCCGGATCGAACTCGCCCGCGGGCGCGACCACGATGGCGTAGCGCGCCTCGCCGAGCGGTACGAACGCCTGGCTGCCGAGCGGGTGCCGCTCCATCATCGTGATCTCGACGGGCCACGTGCGCGGCTGGGCGCGAAACACGCTGACGATGGGCCGCCCGTCCGCCTCGTTCACGTCGAGCGCGGCGAGGTCGTGGAAACGCTCGGTCGTGCCACCGTTGATCGGAAAGTGGCGTGCGCCTTCGAGTTCGATGACGTCGCCGAACGGCGCGAATGCCGCGCGCGTCAGGGGTTCCATGCGCAGGATCTGCATCTCCGCTCCTCGCTCAAACGGGTTCGCCCCACAGACGCAGGCGCGAGACGCCGCCGTCGGGGAAGATGTTGAAGCGCACATGGGTGAGCGCGCCAAGTGCCGCCACGCCGTGCTCGAACACGTGCTGCCTGTCCATTTCGAGCTTCTGCTCACCGAGCAGCTCCGGCCAGAACATCGCCTGGGTGACGAGCGAATCGTCGGTGCCGCCCGCCACGCTGGCCGCCTGAAGCGAGCAGCGGTCCGGATAGTTGCCCTTGAAGTGCGCCGTGTCGACTTCGATCTTCCGGATGATGCCAGGTCGCGCGAGCGCCACGATCGCCCAGTCGTTGCCGGGCTCGCGGCGGCGGCGCGTCTCCCAGCCGTCGCCCATGTTCACGCCGCGGCCCGGCATGAGGAGCGTCGAGGCGAGCCCGAAATGCTGGTTGTTGGCCGCGACGAGATATGCGCCGTTCTCGATTGCCGCTAGGTCGACGAGGCTGCCGCGCTCCACCGTGCTCCAGTCGCGCCGGGGCTGGCCGTACACGCGCAGGCGCGCGAGGCCGCCATCCGGATAGAGGTTCACCCGCAAATGCGTGAACGCGCGCGTATCGCTCACTTCGACGTAGTGGTGCTGGTTACCCTGCAAGGTCGTCGCCGGGACGATGGTCTGCCAGTCGGCGTTGTCGCCCGCCGCTTCTTCGTCGCCCATCGGGGCATGGCACGCCTCGATCGACGCCGCCGGCGGAAAGTTGCCCGTGAAATGGCTCGTGTCGAGATCCACGCCGTGAATCACGCCCGGGCGCGCGAGCCGCACCACGCAGAAGTCGTGTCCCGTCGTGCGCTTGCGGCGGGTTTCCCAGCCGTCCATCCACTTGCCGTGGTCGTCGTACTTGCCGGGGATGAAGACCGCGGGTTGCGGATCGAGCATGCGCTCCTTCGGCGCGAAGAACTCGTCGCTCGCATGGAGCGCACGGGCGCCGAGACGCGGATCGGC
>DATBXG010000648.1:0-4221 GCA_036514415.1 Paraburkholderia sp. | reverse complement strand
CGGCTGCTCGAAGATCTCCTTCTGCATGTAGTGGCGATACGGGCCGAGATCGACCTCGCCGCCGTAGGCACCGTAAGCCTGCACGTCACGCGCCTCGCGCACGACTTGCGCGCCCTGACGATCGACGATGCGCACGCCCTCGAGCGTGATCTCGCACACGTCGCCTTCCTCGAGATAGCTGACGCGCTCGGCGCTGCCCGCGATGGCGAGCGCGTCCGATGCGATGAAGTTTTCGCCCTTGCCATAGCCCACCACGAGCGGCGAGCCGGCGCGCGCGCCCACCACCGTATGCGGCTGGCTCTTGTGCACCACGCCGATCGCATACGCGCCCGCAAGCTGCTGCACGGCCGCGCGCACGGCGGCGAACAGGTCGCCTTGATAGAGGCTGTGGATCAGGTGGGCGATGACTTCGGTGTCGGTCTGCGAAACGAACTCGTAGCCCTTCGCGCGCAGCGTTTCGCGCAGCGACTCGTAGTTCTCGATGATGCCGTTGTGCACGATCGCGAGCGTGTCGCGCGAGAAGATCGGGTGCGCGTTGTTCACCGTGGGCGCGCCGTGCGTGGCCCAGCGCGTATGCGCGATGCCGGTCACGCCTTCGAAGTGCGCCTCGCGCACCTGCTCGTCGAGTTCGGCCACGCGCGCGACGCTGCGCACGCGCTGCGGGCCCTCGGCCGTCACGACGGCCACGCCGCACGAGTCGTAGCCGCGATATTCGAGCCGCCGCAGTCCTTCGATCAGGACGGGAACAATGTTACGAAGCGCAACCGCGCCGACGATGCCGCACATGGATTCGATCCTTTGCAGTGAGAGGCGTGGGCGCCGCGCAGCTTTTGACGTGCGGCGCCGGGATTCAACCGTTCAATTCTTTTTCTTGACCGGCCGGACGTAGCCGGTTTTCGCGATCTGCGTTTTTTCGTTGAGCGCGAGCGTGGCTTCGGGCACGTCCTTCCACACCGTCGTGCCTGCCGCGATGGTCACGCCGCGGCCCACGCGCACGGGAGCGACGAGCTGCGTATCCGAGCCCACGAACACGTTGTCCTCGATGATCGTGCGGTGCTTGTTCGCGCCATCGTAGTTGCAGGTGATGGTGCCCGCGCCGATGTTCACGCCCGCGCCCACGTCGGCGTCGCCCACGTAGCTCAGGTGATTCGCCTTCGAGCCGAGGCCGATGTTCGCGTTCTTCACCTCGACGAAGTTGCCGACGTGGACTTCGTCGGCGAGCTTCGCGCCGGGGCGCAGGCGCGCATACGGCCCAAGCACCGCGTTCGCGCCGACCGCCGCGTTTTCGATGTGCGTGTAGGCGTCCACGCGCGTGCCCGCGCCGATCGACGCGCCACGAATCACGCAGTTCGGGCCGATGCTCACGTTGTCCGCCAGCGTCACCTCGCCTTCGAACACGCAGTTCACGTCGATGAACACGTCGCGCCCGCACTTGAGCGAACCGCGCACGTCGATGCGCGCCGGGTCCGCGAGCGTCACGCCCGCCACGAGCAGCGCCTCGGCGACGTTGCGCTGGTGCACGCGCTCGAGTTCGGCAAGCTGCTGCTTGCTGTTCACGCCTAACGTTTCCCATTCTTCGTCGGGCTGCGCGGTCACGGCCGGATGGCCGGAGGCGATCGCGGCTTCCACGACGTCGGTGAGGTAAAACTCGCCCTGGGCGTTGTCGTTCTTCAACGCGGCGAGCCAGCCCGCGAGCGGCGCGGTGGGCGTCACGACGATGCCGGTGTTGATCTCGGCGATCTTGCGTTGTTCTTCGTTTGCGTCCTTCTGCTCGACGATGCGCACGACCTTGCCCGCCGCATCGCGCACGATGCGGCCGTAACCGGTCGGATCGTCGAGCGTGACGGTGAGGATGCCGTAGCCGTTCTGGCCGGCGGCGTTCACAAGACGCTCGAGCGTCGAGGCGCGCGTGAGCGGCACGTCGCCGTAGAGCACGAGCGTGGGCACGTTCGCGTCGAGCAGCGGGAGGGCCTGCGCGAGCGCGTGGCCCGTGCCGAGCTGCTGCGCCTGCAGCGCGAACTGGACGTCGGGCGCGCCGACGGCCTCGCGCACGGCTTCGCCGCCATGGCCGACCACGACCACGAGGCGGGTTGGCGAAAGCGTGCGGGCGGTATCGATGACGTGCGAGAGGAGCGGCTTGCCGGCGAGCGGATGCAGGACTTTGGGCAGCGCGGAGT
Source organism: Paraburkholderia sp. (assembly GCA_036514415.1). Classification (GTDB taxonomy): domain Bacteria; phylum Pseudomonadota; class Gammaproteobacteria; order Burkholderiales; family Burkholderiaceae; genus Paraburkholderia. The sequence continues at coordinate 2,044 of DATBXG010000648.1, read as the reverse complement.
GCATGCGTTTGCCCATGCCTGCCGCGAGGATCACGATGTTCATTGCATCGGTGACGATGTGAGGAATGAAGCGACCGATTTTAGCATGGGGGGTATCCCCAGGACGCAAGCGCCGGCGGGCTCCCGCGCCCGGATAAACACTCTTTTACAACCTCTTTGCTGGCCGTCGGTCCGGGCCGTTGGCCAGAAAACGAAAACGCTCCGATGCGGGGTCGGAGCGTTTGCGGCAAACCGCCGGGGCGGCTCAAAGATCGTCGAACGGCGTGAACTTGATGGTCGTGCCATCGGCGGGCGCCGGGTCGGTCGAACACGGCTCCTCGTCGAAGGCGATATCGCCCGCCGGATCGGCCACGCCCGTCGCGCGCAGACCCGCGAAGTCGAACAGGTTCGCGTCCATGAGGTGCGAAGGCACGACGTTGCCGAGCGCGTTGAACATGTTCTCGATGCGGCCCGGGAAGCGCTTGTCCCACTCGCGGATCAGCGCCTTCATCTCCGCGCGCTTCAGGTTCGGCTGGCTGCCGCACAGGTTGCACGGAATGATCGGGAATTCGCGCAGCACCGCGTACTTCTCGAGATCGGTTTCCTTCACGTAGGCGAGCGGGCGGATCACGACGTTCTTGCCGTCGTCCGATTGCAGCTTGGGCGGCATGCCCTTGAGCTTGCCGCCGTAGAACAGGTTCAGCAGCAGCGTCTGCAGGATGTCGTCGCGATGGTGGCCGAGCGCGATCTTCGTCGCGCCCAGTTCGCCCGCCACGCGGTACAGGATGCCGCGGCGCAAGCGCGAGCACAGCGAGCACGTGGTCTTGCCCTCGGGCACGAGGCGTTTGACGATGCTGTACGTGTCCTGATTCTCGATGTGGTACGGCACGCCCACGCGGTCGAGGTACTCGGGCAGCACGTGCTCCGGAAAGCCCGGCTGCTTCTGGTCGAGATTCACGGCGACGATGTCGAAGTGGATCGGCGCGCGCTCGCGCAGGCGCAGGAGCACGTCGAGCAGCGCGTAGCTGTCCTTGCCGCCCGAGAGGCAGACCATCACCTTGTCGCCGTCCTCGATCATGTTGTAGTCGCCGATGGCCTGGCCGACCTGACGCACGATGCGCTTGAACAGCTTGTTGTTCTCGTAGGCTTCCTTCTGCTCGCGGCGCGTGAGCGCGCGGCGGCCCTGCGCGTCGTTGTGCGCTTCGTTCGTGGCGTCCTCGCCGACGCTCAGCGTTTCGGGGGCGTTCATGAATCAGTCCTCTTTGATGCGAAAGACCTCGACGCCCACCGCGTCGCAGTCCGGATAAACATCGGGCTTCTCGGTCGAGACGCGCACCGCGCGCACCTGCTCGTGCGAGAGCAGCGCCGCGGCGAGATCGTCGCAGAGCGTCTCCTGCAGATGGATATGGCCCTTGCCCACGCGCTCGGCGACCGTCGAACGCATGAAGTCGTAGTCGACGACTTCGCGCAGCTTGTCCTCGCGCGGCGTGGTCAGCGCGAGCGGCACGAACAGGTCGACGTTGATGACGACGCGCTGCTCGCCGCGCTTCTCGAAGTCATGCACGCCGATGTTGATGTGCACTTCGTAGTCGCGCAGGAAAAGCCGGCGGCAGTCGGCGAGCCGGGGGTGAAGCAAAACGGTGGACATGTATCTTCCAGTCGATAAAAGCGTGCGTTCTCTCGCACGTATGCGGGCGCGGTGCGCCCGGCGTCATTCAGCCGGTCTGCAAAACCGCTCGTGCGCGGCGGTTCGCATTCCTTTGGGTTCGTCAGCGCCGCCGGCCCGCAGTCCCGAGCCCGGCGAGCTATGCATTTAGTTGCAAAAACGCCGCTACGCGCGATGCAACGTCCGTGCTTCAGCCGCCCGTCAAAAACATCACGTCGCGCGGCAGCGGCACGAGGTGCTGGCCGCCGTCCACGACGAGCGTCGTGCCGGTCACGCCCGAAGCCTTCGCGAGATACAGCGCGGCTTCCACGAGATCGGCGGGCCGCGACGCGCGCTTGAGCGGCGTGACCTGGTGCGCGGCGGCGAAGCTTTCCGGCGTCTGGTCGCCCGACTGCAGCG
>DATBXG010000647.1:0-2271 GCA_036514415.1 Paraburkholderia sp. | reverse complement strand
GCCGCCGGCCACGACGATGTCCGAGTCGCCCGCGATGATCGCGTTGGCCGCGAGCATCACCGCCTTCAGGCCCGAGCCGCAGACCTTGTTGATCGTCATCGCGGGAACCGCCGCGGGCAGGCCCGCCTTGATCGACGCCTGACGCGCTGCGTTCTGGCCCGAACCGGCCGTGAGCACCTGACCCATGATCACGTCGCTCACCTGCTCGGGCGTAACGCCCGCACGCTCGAGCGCCGCCTTGATGACGATCGCGCCCAGGTCGGGCGCCGCCACCTTCGCGAGCGAGCCGCCGAATTTGCCTACCGCCGTGCGTGCGGCCGATACGATCACAATGTCAGTCATATTGAACTCCCGCTCTGCAATTACGCTGGAATGAATCTATGTGTCTTGAATGCTGAGCCGGCAAACGCCGCGCCCTCGTCGTTCAGTGACGACGAAGGCGTCTGGTGGCGTATTGCCGCTCAGTTGTCCGCTTTGTCGCCCGCTCAGTCGCCCAAACAGGCAGGAACGCGATCAGGCCTTGGCCTGGCTCGCCGTCTTCGCGGGGGCCGGCTGCTCGGCAACCGGCGCGGCTTCCTGTACGGACGCGGCAACGTTCTGGAAGTTGCTTTGGGCCGTTTCGATGGCCTGACGGCTGACGCCGCGCAGCGTCTCGACGGCATTGTTCACGGCGGCGAACGTCGAGTTCATGGCCGCGACGAAGGACTCCGCGCCCACGGGCGCGTGTTGCGTCAGGCCTTCGGCAAAGGCCTTGAAGCGCTGCTCCTGCTCGCCCGATTGCGCCTGGGCGGCCTGCATCCATTCGCTCTGGGTGGTCGATGCGATATCGACGAGATGGCGGCCGTACGACATGGCCTTGGCGGTCGCCTGCTGCGATGCGCCAATCTGCTGCGTCAGGAACTCGGTGGGATTGCTGCTCTCGAAGGCGCCCTTGAGCGTGGCTTCGTTTTCCACCATGGCGGCCTTGCCGGCCTGCACGTTGAGATCGATCACGGCCTGCACGCCGTCGAAAACGGGCTTGGCGAGCGCAAAGAATGCTGCGACACCGGCCTGGTAGTTCGCGCGGAATTGTTCGGGTGCGGAAACGGACATCAGCTATGCTCCTTGGTTAGTCTTACTAATTAAAGCGCCAACCCCCGATGGCCTGACTTGCGGCTGAATCTTATGATTAAAAGTCTTTGCTGCATCGCCGCAGTCAATTTAGAGCACCGATTCTAAGACAGAAATTTAACAATTTTGTGGCTGTTCATATTAGGTATAAACCCTTAGCGCAACTATTTCAGGTTCGGAAATTGCAGTTGTAAGGCAACATGCAAACTGCATTGATCGGCCCGACGCCGAGCGCGGAAAATGCGTCGCAAATAAACGGTCCGCGACGGATTTCCGGCGCGGCGCCGTTCAAGTCTCAAGGGGCCGCTGACCCACTGGCGATGAATCGCGGACCGTTGGGCATGAAGGGCATGACAGGTGAATTCCGGGGTTCGAACTGAGAGACAACCATGAGGACACGGCAGCGGGTTCGCCTGCGGTTCAACCGTTGCAGGACCGCGAGGCCGGGAAGACCTTGAGCGAACGCGATCCGGACGCGGACCTCGTCGCGCGTGTCGGCGCGCGAGATCCGCTCGCCGTGCGCGCGCTCGTCGCGAGCAAGCTGCCGCGCCTCATCGCGCTCGCCACGCGCATGCTGGGCGACTGCAACGAAGCCGAGGACGTCGCTCAGGAAGCCTTCGTGCGGATCTGGAAACAGGCGCCGACCTGGCGCACAGGCGAGGCGAAATTCGATACGTGGCTGCATCGCGTGGCGCTCAATCTGTGCTACGACCGCTTGCGCGGACGCCGCGAAGAAACCGTGGACGACCTGCACGCGATGACCGAGCCAGCGCCCGATCCCGCGGGCGCGCCCGACCAGCAGCTCGAAGCGCGCACGCGCGACCAACGCGTGCGCGCCGCGCTCGCCGCGCTGCCCGTGCGGCAACGCGAGGCGCTCGTACTCACCTACTATCAGGAGCTTTCGAACCTCGAAGCGGCCGGGCTGATGGGCATCTCGGTCGACGCGCTCGAAAGCCTGCTGGCGCGCGCCCGGCGCACCCTGCGCGCACAACTGGCCGGCGATGCCACCGGTAAGGACTCCGTATGACACCCGAACGTTTCCACACTATCGTCGCGGCTTATGGCGCCGACCCGCAGCGCTGGCCGCGGGACGAGCGCAACGACGCGCTCGAATGGGCGCGCGCGCATCGCGCCGAAGCCGACGCGGCGCTTGACGAAGCC
>DATBXG010000646.1:0-7697 GCA_036514415.1 Paraburkholderia sp. | reverse complement strand
GGCCCACGTCTGCCAGGTCACGCCATGCCGGGCCGCGCCGGTGATGATGAGACCGAGGATCGGGCCGGCGCAGGGCGCCCAAAGGAGCCCCGTCGCCGCGCCGAGCAGCACGGCGGAGCCGATGCGGCGCGACGCGCCATCGTCCTGCGAGCGCGCCATGAAGCGGTCGGCGAGCGTCGTGAGCGGGCCGGACAGGCGCGTGGCCAGCGCGGGAAAGAGCAGCGCCGCGCCGAACACCGCGAAGAGCGCGAGCGCGATCCAGCGCCCATACTGGCTCAACTGCGCCGCGCCGTTCAACCCGGCGGCGCCAATCCCCGTAAGCAGCGCGAACGTGAGCGCGAGGCCGAGCAGCATCGGCAGGCGGCCGGTCAGGAAAGGCTGGTCGGAGCGCGCGAACACGAACGGCACGACCGGCAGTATGCAGGGGCTCAGGACGGTGAACGCACCGCCCACGAATGCGACGACGATGAGTAACATGAGTTCGGTCTCCAGACGAATGTCGGCGGACTTGCCATGTGCGGTATTCCATCGCGCTCATGTATCGCGGGCATGTCTGGAATGCGTGCTTCATGCATCGTCATGTGTCACGCGGGCGCGCAGACAAGGACGGATACAAATCGCACGCCGCGCCCTGGCCTCCAGACGATTTGTATCTCTTCGTATCGCGCTGCGGCGGCGACACACTACGTTGCAACAGTGCCGCCGCCGGGACACGAGCCAGATACGTGGGAGCGTTCCAATACGCTCGTCGTCCACCCAAGGAGAACGCCTCATGATCTCTCGTCTCAAGATTGCCGCTGTTGCAATCGGCCTCGCCGCCACCGCCGGGCTTGCCGCGTACGCCTCCAGCGAAGAGCCGCCCAGCGGCCCGGCCGCGCTGCAAACCGGCGCGCAGGCCCCCAACTTCACCGGCATCAACACCTGGCTCAACAGCCCGCCGCTCGATTTGAAGCAACTGCACGGCAAGGTGGTGCTCGTCGACTTCTGGACCTTCGACTGCATCAATTGCGCGCACACGATCCCGCACATCAAGGAACTGGACGCGCGTTATCGCGACAAGGGACTCGTGGTGGTCGGCGTGCATACGCCCGAGTATTCGTTCGAGCGCGACACTGCAAACCTGAAGAAGGCGATCCAGAAATACGGCATTACGTATCCGGTCGCTCAGGACAATGGCTATGCGACATGGAATGCCTACGGCAACCAGTACTGGCCGGCAGTCTATCTCATCGACCAGAACGGCAAGCTCGTCTATACCCACTTCGGCGAGGGGAATTACGAGCAGACCGAGCAGAAGATTCGCAGCCTGCTGGGCATTCAGGACAAGCAGGGTTAATGGCGTCGCGCCGCCGCCCGGTAGCAAGGCCGGCGGCGGTCATCACGCGATGTGTTCCGACATCAGCAGCACCATTCAAAGATGGCGCGTTTCCAGAGGCGGATTGCCCCAGTCGTTCGCGAGCCCGTTGGCGTATGAAATCGGTGCATTCAAGGCTTCGTTCAAATCGAAGTCGTCGATGCACATGATATTCACGTTGATGTAAGGGTGGCCCGTTCCATTCGGCATATCGACGCGATCGAACACGTGCACGCCGCACTGTTTGCAAAACGGATGATGGGCGACCGGGTTTTTCCCCTCGTATTGCGTCAGTGCGCTTTCGCCCGAGAGTAAAACGAATGCTTCCGGGCGAACCTGGACGAGCCAGAGCCGCAGTTTGCCGCAGAAGCTGCAATTGCATTTACCCGTGCCCTTGCTGAAATCGATTAGGGCTTCGAACTTCACCGCCTGGCAATGGCAACTTCCACGGTATGTCCGCTGCATGGGGCTCTCCCGATCCGTTCGACCTCGGTTTGATGACAGCTGCTGGATTATGTCACCGATCAAGAAGCAGGCGCCCTCGCATCGCCGCCCCCATCACAGATGCGTGACTTGCAGGACGGCCTGCGCAAACTCCCTGGGCGCTTCCTGGGGAAGATTGTGGCCAATGCCGCCATCGATGTTCCGGTGCAGATACTTGCCCGTGAACTTCTTCGCATAAGCGGCGGGCGCCGGATGCGGCGCGCCGTTGGCGTCGCCTTCGAGCGTGATGGTCGGCACCGCGATGGGCGGCGCGGCGGCGAGACGCTGCTCGATGCTGTCGTACTTCGCTTCGCCCTGCGCGAGCCCGAGGCGCCAGCGGTAGTTGGAGATCACGATGGCCACGTGGTCCGGATTCTGGAAGGACGCTGCGCTGCGCTCGTAGGTCGCATCGTCGAAGTTCCACTTCGGCGAGGCGAGTTGCCAGATCAGCTTGTTGAACGCGTCGCGATTCGCGGCATAACCCTGCGCGCCGCGCTCGGTCGAGAAGTAGAACTGGTACCACCATTGCAGCTCGGCCTGCGGCGGCAGCGGCTTGCGGTTCGCCTCCTGGCTGCCGATCAGATAACCGCTCACCGAGACCAACCCTTTCACGCGCTCGGGCCACAGCGCCGCGATGATGTCCGCCGTACGCGCGCCCCAGTCGTAGCCGCCGAGTATGGCCTGGTCGATCTTCAGCGCGTCCATGAGCGCGACGATATCGACAGCCGTGACGGACTGCTGGCCGTTGCGCACCGTATCGGCCGACAGAAAGCGCGTGCTGCCATAGCCGCGCAGATACGGCACGATCACGCGATAACCCGACGCGGCAAGCATCGGCGCAACTTCGACATAGCTATAAATGTCGTACGGCCAGCCATGCAGCAGGAACACCACCGGGCCGTGCTTCGGTCCCGCCTCGGCATAGCCCACGTTGAGCAGGCCCGCGTCGATCTGCTTGATCGCTCCGAACGATGCGCCGCTGCCCGTGCGCGTGTTCCCTTCCGCGCCGCCAGCCGACTGTGCGTGTGCGAGACCGCCGAACGCGAAGTCCGCGAGCGTGAGGCCAGCAAGCGATGTGCCGAGCAGGCGACGACGCCGAACGTTGACCGGATCTGACATGACCACTTCTCCTCGTTGTGCATGCAGGCCGCGCCCGAACGGCTCGGCCTCGTTAATACGCCAGCGTGCGCAGATCGATCGAATCGTTTGAATCAGTCGAATCGCCTGAATCGTTCAATCGCGTTGGCGGCGGCGGGCAAAACGCCTCGGTGACTTTATATCCGGGCGGGGAAATCGCTTTGTATCCCAATGTGTCTGTTTCAAGCGCGTACACAAAGCGATTAAAAAAACATCTGCGCGACGCAGGGCACGGCGAGTTTGTATCGCAATGTATAAGCGCCGCGACGAGACACATACCCTTGCAAAACGCGCCGTTCATGAAACACGGCAGATACGTCCGGTGGTTGTAATGCATCAACGCCGGAACTAGCTGATGACCGGACGGATTTCCCAAACCTTCTCTGGAGCACACCATGAACGTATCAAAGCTCGCCCTCGCTTTCGCCGCCAGCGCCGCTTTTGTTGCAGCCGCACCGGCTTTCGCAGCCATGCCCGCCCAGTCGGGCGCAGCGCAGACCCCGGTTCAACAAAGCGAGGCCTGGACGCCGGCCAGCAACGCCGCAACCGCGAAGGTCACGCGTGCGCAGGTTCGTCAGGAACTGGTACAGGCGCAGCACGACGGCCAGCTCGCCGCGATCCAGCAGCTGTATCACGGCAGCTAAGTCACGCCGCTTCACGACACCCACCCTCAGGAGATAAACACCATGACCCAGGCAGAAAAAGTGCTGTACACCGGCAAGACCCACACGACCGGCGGCCGCGACGGCGCGGCGCGCAGCCACGACGGTCGCCTCGACGTGAAGCTCTCGCCGCCCGGATCGAGCGCGCCGGGCACGAACCCGGAGCAGATGTTCGCGGCGGGCTGGTCGGCGTGCTTCATCGGCGCCATGGGCCGCGCCGCGAGCAAGGTCGGCGCCACGCTGCCGCGCGACGTGGCGGTCGACGCCGAGATCGACCTCGTCAACACCGACGACGCGTTCAAGCTGCGCGCTCGCCTGAATGTGAGCCTGCCCGGCATCGATCGCGAGACGGCGCAACGCATCGTCGAAACGGCACACCAGATCTGCCCGTATTCGAAGGCGACGCGCGGCAATATCGACGTCACGCTCGCGGTGATCGAAGCCTGAATCGCGGGGTAATAGAAAGCCAAAGCGGGGCCGCTTGCGCGTGCCCCGCTTGCTGTTTTCCGGCGCGTCTTCCTGCTTCTTTCCCTGCGGCCAGCGCCGCGTTAGCCGTGCGGCGCTTCCACGATATTGCTTGCCGCGCCACTACGCCAGGCCTCCACGTTGCGCAGCGTAGTCTGTGCGATCTCGCTCATCGCCTCGCGCGTGAAAAACGCCTGGTGCGACGTAACGATCACGTTCGGAAACATCAAGAGGCGCGCGAGCACGTCGTCCTGCAACGGCGCATCCGAGTGGTCCTCGAAGAACAGGCCGCCCTCTTCCTCGTACACATCGAGGCCGAGATGCCCCAGCTGGCCGCTCTTGAGCGCGTCCACGAGCGCGCTGCTTTCCACGAGGCCACCGCGCCCGGTGTTGATGAGCATGGCGCCGCGCTTCATTTTCGCGAGCGCCTGGCGGTCGATCAAATGGCGCGTCGCGGGCAGGAGCGGGCAATGCAGGCTCACCACATCCGACTGCGCAAGCAGGGTATCGAGCGGCACGTAGCGCGCGCCGAGTGCAAGCAGGTCGGAGGCCGGCGTGCCCGGGTCGTGCGCGAGGACCTGCATGCCGAATCCCGCCATGATGCGCGCGAAACACCGGCCGATGATGCCCGTGCCGATCACGCCGACCGTCTTGCCATGCAGGTCGAAACCCAGCAGCCCGGCGAGCGAGAAGTCGCCTTCGCGCGTACGCGAAACGGCGCGCGGCAGCTTGCGGTTGAGCGCGAGGATCAGCCCGACGGCATGCTCGGCCACGGCATGCGGCGAATATGCGGGCACTCTCACCACGGTGATCCCAAGGCGCTGCGCCGCTGCAAGATCGACGTGATTGAAGCCCGCCGAGCGCAGCGCGACGAGGCGCGTGCCGCCCTCGTGGAGACGCTCGAGCGTGGCGGCGTCGACCGTATCGTTCACGAACGGGCACACCACGTCATAGCCGTCGGCGAGAACAGCGGTATCGGCATCGAGATGCGATTCCTGGAAGTGGAGTTCGTACTGGAACGCCGTGTTGGCCTCGGTGAACGTGTCGATGTCGTACTGGCGGGCGCTGAACAGGATCATGCGTGGGCGAGCGGAAGTGGGGATCTGGGTTCCCGGCATGTTGACCTCATGCGAGCTGGCGTTGCGCAATTCGCGCTTTGAATTCGAACGAGGAGCGTTCGTGAGGGGAGCGTGGCTGCGAGGACGGTACGCAGGGACACATCCTCATGGTACCAGCAGCAAGGCGGGCAATTGGAGTTCGGGCCTGGCGGCGTGTCGCCATGCGCGATGGCCGGACTGCGAGTCCGGCCATTGTTTCAAGCAGTCGTATGGGCCGAGCGATCTCCCGGAACGCGGCAAACTTCACAGCCGACTTCGCGGTGCAGTGCCGCGCGCATTACGAGTGCGCGTAGATCGGTCCGAGGCCAACCACATCGTGGTCTGCCGCATTCCCAGCGGCGTTCGATGCCGCGTGCGCATGCATCCGGCTGCCAGCCTCCGAAGCGCCCTGAGCTACGCCGCCGAACGCCGACGCCGCTGCGCCGTGTTCCGCGCTCACGCGAGCCAGCGCGGCTTGCAGGTTCGCGGGGTATTGCGTGTCGTCGCTGGCGGGGTTGTAACCGGCCCTCTGGAGCTGCACGAGTTCGGCCTTCACTTCGGCACGGGTCAGCGGTTGGCTCGACTGCGCGAACGAGAGCGCGGGAACAGCGACGAGAGCGGCGAGAGCGGCGAGAGCGGCGGCGGCGAGCGATTGGGCGAGCTTCATGGTGTTTCTCCTGACGTTGGGTGAGTGGTTGCGCACAGTTGTGTATCAACCTTGCGTAGGAGACATTTGAACGCCGCGATGTATCTGGCTTGTTTGCGTGCGCGCCCGTTTTTGCAAGCACGGTTGTCGGGCGCGCGGCCAGACACAGTGCGACACAAGACGACGCCTTCGCGCCGCGCCCCGCGAACTCGCACGCAATAAGGTGCGAATCAATAGCGTTGCTGCAATGCACAGATTTCCCCGTCGCGCCTTGCATTCTGGCCCGAGATCTTTATAATAAGGGTTATCCCTTAGGTAACTACCCTAGCGAAGAGGAAATCATGGGTGCAATCGTCGAAAATGTGACTCGAATCCTTGCTGGACTGCGTCGTCTCGGCGTCGAGGCGCTGAACCGGCACCTCGAATACTGCGAACTGCTTGCAGAAGCTCAGCGCCGCTGGTACTAATCCGCGCCTGAAAGCAGCAAGCGTCCCCAGCGGCCCGCGCCCGGGGACGAGTCGCATCGCCGTGTGACATGCGGCGCCCAGCCAGGACTCGATGGGGCATCCGCGCGCGCCGCACCCGCCTGCCATCCCGGAGTAAAAACCTTGCGGACGCAACGGCTCGACGCCGCCCACGTTGCTCATATAGGCGTTCCACTGGTTGACGAGGCTCTGGATCACCGAGGGATTCTGCGTCGACACCTCCGTGGTTTCGCCGCGGTCCTTCGTGAGGTCCTGGAACTGCCAGTGGCCGTCCGCGGGCCCGAGCGGCGGCTCCGTCCACCGTGCCTTCCAGCGCCCGTCCGCGCTGCGCAGATACGCGCGGCCCTAGCCTTCGTCGCCGAATGGGTCGGTGTGCGCTTGCGCCGTCGTTTTTCCATTCAGTTGCGCAAGCAACGACTTGCCCGTCACCGGATACACATAGCGGTTGTTGTAGACCGCCCGTGAGCGCGTTGACTAGCGCGGGTGCCGCCTGGCTGGGCGGCGTCACGCCGGCAACGTCGAGGAAGGTCTCCATATCGTCGGTCACATGCGTGAAGATGCCGGGCGACGGCAACGGGCTGGTTTGGCCCGGCAGGTGGACGATCGCAGGCACCGACACGCCGCCTTCCGCCGAATAGCCCTTCGTGAGGCGCAGCGGCGTGGCGCTCACCTCGGCCCAACGCAGCCCGTAGTGCAGACGCGCCAAATCTCGACTCCCCCATTGCTTTCTGAGCGGCGGAACAAGTGTGTGGCGCAACGTTCGGCGTGAGCTTCGCCTCACCTCGCGGGCGGTTCGCGCTTTGCGCGGAAAGCGCCTAATCTTGAGGTATCGGGCTCTTGCCCCATCTACGAACCGGAGCGCGCGCCGGCGTGCGCGGCCTGCCGGACGCCGAGGACTCCCGATGCGCGATCATCGCCCCTCGCATGCCGCGGTGCACGAAACACCGCACTTTCATCCGCACCATCCGCTCGCGGCGCGGCTTGCCCGCGTTGTGTTGTTCGTCGGCCTGCTCCTCGCGTGGGCCGCCCTGGCGGCAACGGCGGCGTTCGCGGCGGCGGAACCGCCTGTCGTCGTCATGACCGTGAACGGCGCGATCGGACCCGCAAGCGCCGATTTCATCGTCCGCTCGCTGGAGCACGCCGCCCTCGAGCGCGCGCCGCTCGCGATCCTCGAACTCGACACGCCTGGCGGCCTCGACACCTCGATGCGGCAGATCATCAAGGCGATTCTCGCCTCGCCGGTCCCCGTGGCGACGTTCGTCGCGCCCGGCGGCGCGCGCGCCGCGAGCGCGGGCACCTATATCGTCTACGCGAGCCATTTCGCGGCCATGGCGCCCGGCACCAATCTCGGCGCGGCGTCGCCGGTGC
>DATBXG010000645.1:0-6938 GCA_036514415.1 Paraburkholderia sp. | reverse complement strand
GTTCGGCGAGCCACGCGGGAGACGCGCACGGCACGAACGTCGTGGTGCCCAGCGCGCGCTCCACGAACGCGCCATTGCGCGCAGGCGTGGCGCCGACGATGCCCACGTCGAAGCCGTCTTCCACGAGATCCACAGCGCCTTCGGCGAGCGTGAGGCGCACGTTCACGCCCGGATAAAGGCGCCGGTAGCCGTCGATGAGCGGCGTGAGCGTGGCGAGCGAAAGCGCGCCCGTGGCGACCACGCGCAGCGTGCCGCTCGGCTCGCTTTCCGTGTGCGCGACGGTGCTCTCCAGATGATCGAGTTCTTCGAGCACGCAACGGCAGCCCTCCAGATACCGCAGACCTGCTTCGGTAAGCGAGAGATTGCGCGTGGTGCGGTTGATGAGGCGCGTGTTCAGATGCGCCTCGAGCATGGCGACCGAGCGCGTGACGAGCGCATTGGACACATCGAGCTGCTGTGCTGCGCGACGAAAACTCTCTGTTTCCGCAACCCTGACGAAGACGCGCATGGCGTGAATCTGGTTCATGTCTAGCCTCGTATTCTCAATGCATGGACCGGTTGAGTGGCACTGCGACTGCTGGCGGACGTGCGTGAGGAGGCGGCGTATCGCCTCGCACTGGTCAATGAACCTTGAAAGCGGGACGTCGGTAATCCAACAAAAATCATATTGACAGTTCGTGGGAATTACAATATCTATCTCAACAAGTAATATCATTTCGCCGCTGTAAAGGATTCAATACTCATCCCGCATGGGAATTGAATGACGAATGCGTTGTGCGTGTTTTCCAATTCAATTGCGTGTGAGTTGCGGCTGGCGGGTTTGCTCGATTCATGCAAGCTTGCATGCATACTTGCCCGTCGCGCGCGTCATGGTTTGTGATGGTTCTGCCGAAATTTTCCTCAGGTTTTGAACCATTCCGGTTCGTGAATTGATCGTGATTCACAAACCGGGAATAAGCACGCGCGTTGATTTTTTTGTGCGCGATAGAATTGTTGTGCATGGGGTAAATACCAACATGCATTGGCTTTGAATGTTATTTAATGTGCATTCCCGTTCATTTACAAGCACGCTTTCGGGCTGACTAAAACATGAATCGACAGCCCGGACATGATCGTCGAATTGCTGAAGTCGCAACCCGGGATTGCCCTGTTCTTGAGCCTCGCGCTCGTCCGGCGTGCGCAACGTCTCCCAATGGAGCACCATGGCAACGAAAGCGAAAGCAAACGGCGCGAAGCAAAAGTCCGGTCTCAACGCACTGAGCCCGTTCGAGCTGAAGGACGGAGAACAACTGGCCGTACTCGACGAAGGAGCTCGACAAGCTGCGCGACCCGAAGGTCAAGGCGTTCTTCCTCGTGAACCCGAGCAACCCGCCTTCGGTGAAGATCGACGACGCGAGCCTCGAGTACATCGCGGAGATCGTGAAGGAGCGTGCGGACCTCATCATCCTGACCGACGACGTGTACGGCACCTTCGCCGACAACTTCGTTTCGCTCTTCGCGCTCGCACCGAAGAACACGATTCTCGTGTACTCGTATTCGAAGTACTTCGGCGCGACGGGCTGGCGCCTGGGCGCAATCGCCACGCTCAGCGACAACGTGCTCGACCATACGCTCGCGAAGCTCTCGAAGGATCAGAAGAAGCAACTGCACAAGCGCTACGAGTCGATCACGACGGAGCCGGACAAGCTCAAGTTCATCGACCGCCTGGTGGCGGACAGCCGCACCGTCGCGCTCGACCACACGGCGGGCCTCTCCACGCCGCAGCAGGTGCAGATGGTGCTGTTCTCGCTGTTCTCACTGATGGACACGCCCGACGCGTACAAGAGCGCGCTCAAGCGTCTGATCCGCAGCCGCAAGCGCGCGCTCTTCGAGGAGATGGGCGTTCCCTGCAGCGAGGGCGATCCGAACCAAGGGTTTCGGCACGCCGCACCCGTCGGGCCGCGTGTCGCTCGCCAACCTCAACGAGTCGGACTACCGCAAGATCGGCCGCGCGGTGCGCAAGCTCACTGAGGAGTACGTGGAGCGCTACAACGAGGCCACGGGCAAGCAGCTCGATCCGACTGCAGTGAAGAAGTAGGGAAGGGCGGCGGGTCGCACGAGCCGCCGGAAGTCTGAGGTCCGGGCCGCATCCAGCGACATGCCGGGTGCGGTTTTTTTATTCGACCTGTTGCCGGGTGGACGCGGCCGCGCCTGGCGCGCCGCTCGCACCCTGCGCGCGCACGCTCTTGCGATGGAGCGAAACCGAGAGCGCCACGGCGGACGCAGCCGCGATCGCGGCGAAGAGAAAGACCGAGCCATAGCCGAACAGATTCGCGACATAGCCCGCGAGCGGTCCGGTAATGCCGAGCGAGAGATCGAGGAACACCGAGTAGGCCGAGAGCGCCGCACCGCGGCTCGCGGGCGGCACGAGCCCGACCGCCTCGACGCCGAGCGCCGGGAACACGAGCGCGAAGCCGAAGCCCGTGAGCGCCGCGCCCGCGAGCGCGATCTGCGGCGTGGGCGCGAGCCACAGCAGCAGCAAGCCTGCGCACTCGAACGAGAACGAGGCGATGGCGACGCGGAAACCGCCGAAGCGTTTGATCGTGTTCGCGAACAACAGGCGCGCGCCGATGAACATCAGGCCGAACACCGTGAGCGAGAAGGCCGCGTTGGGCCAGTGGCGCGCCGCGTAGAACAGCGTGATGAAGGTGGCGATCGAGCCGAAGCCCGCCGAGCCGAGCGCGAGGCCTATGCCGTGCGGCAGCACGCGCGTGAAGACGCTGCGGTACGACATGCGCTCGCCGTGCACGATCGGCACCGGCGCGATCGGGCGCGCGAGCCAGAAGCCGAGCGCGGCCAGCGCGATGACCGAAACGCCGAGCATCCAGAAGCCGAGGAAGCGCGCCATCTCCACGCCGAGCGGCGCGCCGATCGCGAGCGCGCCGTACGTGGCGATGCCGTTCCACGAGATCACCTTCGCGTTGTGCGCCGTGCCCACGCGACCGATGCCCCAGAGGATCGCGCCGGTCCCGCACAGGCTTTCGCCGCAGCCGAGCAGGAGGCGGCTCACGATCAGCAGCGCGAGCGAGAGGCCGGGCCAGTGATCGACGAGCGTGCCGAGCAGCAGCAGCACGCCGCTCGCGCCGCAGATCGTCAGGCCGATCGTCACGGTTTTCTTGGGGCCGAGCGTGTCCGCGGAGCGGCCCGCGAGCGCTCGCGAGCAGAGCGTGGCGATGTACTGCACGCTGATCGCCGCGCCCGCCACCACGGTGCTGAAACCAAGATCGTTGTGCACGTAGCCCGGCAGGACGGCGAGCGGAATGCCGATCGTGAGGTAGCAGAGGAAGGTGAAAAAGACGACCGGAATGATCTGCAGGGTCGTCGATGAGGCCTTGCGCCTGGGCGCCAGATCAGCAGACATGGGGAAAACGCGGATGGCTAACGGCGAGAAAGGCGTGATTGTCCCATGGAACCGGTTTTTATGCAGAAACTGAAAAGCTGTTTCGGTAGCCGGAACACGCGTTTTTTTACCGTTATGGCGGTCTTTTGCGCCTGGGAGGCCGGGCTCGAAGATGCGGCGAGATTGCACGACGTTGGCCGCAATTCGCGCAACGGCGGCGTCTTTGTCCGACCGTTCGTGCCGGGATATCGGCATTTGAGCGGGTACCAGGTCGATCGAAGGTGTCCGTTATCCGCTAATTCGTCTGGAAATCGCGCAATCGAGCCATCCCAACATAAGTACAGCGTCGACACAGCCCGCGCATTTATCGACTCAACGATATATCCCCCATGCTCCTGTAGCTATGGGTTGCCAATATTGGCAGTGATAGTTTTCGAACCGTCCACTCGAGCGGCACACGCCTTTTGCGAGCCGCAGCCAACGACGAGCCAGAAACCATGAGCCAGCCGATCCGCTTTTATCACCGCAACGCGATCCGCGAAGTCAGCGACGCGGGCATCACCCGCACCGTTCTTCAATACCTGCGCGAAGACGCGCGCTGCACCGGCACCAAGGAAGGCTGCGCCGAAGGCGACTGCGGCGCCTGCACCGTCGTGGTGGGCGAGCGCAACGAAGCGGGCGGCGTGAGCTTCAAGGCCGTCAACGCCTGCATCCAGTTCCTGCCGACGCTCGACGGCAAGGCGCTCTTCACCGTGGAAGACCTGCGCCAGCCCGACGGCTCGCTGCATCCCGTGCAGCAGGCCATGGTCGACTGCCATGGCTCGCAGTGCGGCTTTTGCACCCCGGGTTTCGTGATGTCGATGTGGGCGCTCTACGAGAAGCACGGTCACGAGCACGCCGGGCAGGCTGGCCAGGGCGGCTGCGCGGGCAAGGGCGCATGCAGCGTGCCTTCGCGCGCCGAGATCGCCAACGCGCTCACGGGCAACCTGTGCCGCTGCACCGGCTACCGGCCGATCCTCGACGCCGCCGAGCAGATGTTCCGGGCCGACGCGCCAAAGCAGCCCATCGACGTGAAGGCGCTTGCGCAGACGCTCGCCACGCTCGAACGCAAGGACACCTTCCACTACGAGCACCGCGGCCAGCGCTACGACGCGCCGCGCACCGTCGATGCGCTCGCCGCGATCAAGGCCGAGCGCCCGCATACGCGCATTCTCGCGGGCAGCACCGACATCGGCCTGTGGGTCACGAAGCAGATACGCGAACTGGGCGACATCGTCTACGTGGGCCAGATCGACGCGATGCGCGACATCGACGTGAGCGACGCGTGGATCGAGATCGGCGCGGGCGTGACGGTCGAGCGCGGCTATGCCGAGCTGGCGAAGCATTACCCCGAACTCGAAGAGATGTGGCAGCGCTTCGCCTCGCTGCCCATCCGCAACGCGGGCACGATAGGCGGCAACGTGGCGAACGGCTCGCCCATCGGCGACTCGATGCCGGGCCTGATCGCGCTCGGCGCGCGCGTCGTGCTGCGTGGCGGCGACATCGAGCGCGAGATGCCGCTCGAAGACCTTTACCTCGCCTACCAGAAGAAGGACATGGCCGGGCACGAATTCGTGCTGGCGCTCAAGGTGCCCACGCGCACCGGCGCGCGCGCGAACCTGCGCTTTCGCACCTACAAGGTTTCGAAGCGCTTCGATTCGGACATCTCAGCGGTATGTGCGGCGTTCGCCTGGATCGCCGATGGCGACGTGATGCGCGAGCCGCGCATCGCTTTCGGCGGCATGGCAGCGACGCCGAAGCGCGCGAGCCACGCGGAAGGCGTGCTCGCCGACGCGCAATGGCACGAGGCCACGGCGCAGGCGGCGATGATCGCGCTCGGCAAGGACTACGCACCGCTTTCCGACATGCGCGCGACGAGCGACTACCGCCTCGAAGCCGCGAAGAACACGCTGTACCGCTTCTGGCTCGAAACGCGTGCGCACAACCCGCTCGCGCCGCAGGCGCTCAATGTGCGCAACGTGGCGGCAGAACCGGCTTGAGATAAACGGAGAACGAAACAATGAACCAGCAAGCCGAACCGTTCCTGGACGAGCTGAAAGCGCGTGAGCCGCTTGAGTCATTCAGGCAGGTGCACGTCTCGCGCCCGCACGAATCCGCCCATCTGCACGTGAGCGGCCGCGCCACTTACACCGACGACATTCCGGTCGTGGCCGGCACGCTGCACGCCGCACTCGGTCTCTCGCAGAAGGCCCACGCGCGCATCGTTGCGATGGATCTCGCGAAAGTGCACGCGACGCCGGGCGTCGTGGCCGTGCTCACGGCCGGGGACATTCCAGGCGTGAACGATTGCGGCCCGATCATTCACGACGATCCGGTTCTCGCCGATGGCGTCGTGCAGTATGTCGGCCAGCCCATGTTCATCGTGGTGGCGACTTCGCACGACACGGCGCGCCTCGCCGCGCGCCGCGCCGAGGTGCGTTACGACGAGCTGCCCGCCGTGCTCACGGCGCAGCAGGCGCGCGCCGCCCAGCAAGCCGTCCTGCCGCCGATGAAGCTCGCGCGCGGCGACGCGTCCACCCGCGCCGCACGCGCCGCGCATCGCCACGAAGGCGAGATGCTGCTTGGCGGGCAGGAGCAGTTCTATCTCGAAGGGCAGATCGCCTACGCGGTGCCGAAGGACGACGACGGCATGCACGTGTGGTGCTCCACGCAGCACCCGAGTGAAATGCAGCACCTCGTCGCGCATGTGCTGGGCGTCGCCTCGCACAACGTGCTCGTGGAATGCCGCCGCATGGGCGGCGGCTTTGGCGGCAAGGAATCGCAGTCGGGCCTCTTTGCCTGCTGCGCCGCGCTCGCCGCGTGGAAGCTGCTGTGCCCCGTGAAGCTGCGCCCCGACCGCGACGACGACATGATGGTGACGGGCAAGCGCCACGACTTCCACTACACGTATGAAGTGGGCTACGACGACGCCGGCACGATCGAAGGCGTATCGGTCGACATGACCTCGCGCTGCGGCTTTTCCGCGGACCTTTCCGGCCCGGTGATGACGCGCGCCGTCTGCCACTTCGACAACGCCTACTGGCTGCCCGACGTGTCGATCTCCGGCTTCTGCGGCAAGACCAACACGCAGTCGAATACGGCGTTTCGCGGCTTTGGCGGCCCGCAAGGCGCGTTCGCCATCGAATACATCATGGACGACGTGGCGCGCTCGCTCGGCCTCGATTCGCTCGACGTGCGCCGCCGCAACCTCTACGGCAAGACACACAACAACGAGACGCCCTATGGCCAGGTCGTGGAGGACAACGTCATCCATGAGCTGATCGACGAGCTCGTTGAAACGAGCGGCTACCGCGCGCGGCGCGCGGCGATCCGCGAGTTCAACGCGAACAACGAGGTGCTCAAGAAGGGCATCGCGCTCACGCCGGTCAAGTTCGGCATTGCGTTCAACGTCACGCACTTCAACCAGGCGGGCGCGCTCGTTCACATCTACACCGACGGCTCGGTGCTCGTGAACCACGGCGGCACGGAAATGGGCCAGGGTCTGAACACGAAGGTCGCG